>JBEBGT010000385.1:0-3956 GCA_040081365.1 Candidatus Eiseniibacteriota bacterium
GCCCTGCCCAGCTCCGCGGCGCGCGTGGGGCGCAACACGGCGTTCCGCCTGGGGGCCCAGGCCGTGAGCGCGGTCATCAACGTGTCCGCCATGATGCTGCTTGGCGGTCAGCTGTCGGCCGCAGGCTACGGCGAGTACGTGTTCTGGTATGCGCTCGTGCCGGTGCTCGCCAGCGTCGCGGATCTCGGCACCGGTGTGGTGGTGACGCGCGCGATCGCGCGCGCCCCCGAAGATGCGCGCCGGCTGCTTGGCGATGCCCTGCTGGTACGCGCCGCGGTCGCCGCGGTGGTGCTGGGGGGAATCGCGGCGCTGGTGTTCCCGCTGCTCGGTGCCGCGCGTGGCGTGCTCGTGTTGTGCGTGGCCGCGGCCGCACTGCTGGACTTCAGCCAGGATGCCGCGGTCTGGGCGAGCCGGGCCCGCGAGCGCCTGGATGTCGAAGCTGTGCTGCTGCTCGTGAGCCAGGGCGTGTGGCTCGCGCTCATCGCGCTGGCGCTCATGCTGCACGCCACACTGCCGGTGCTCATCGCCACGGCCGCGGCCGCCTTCGCGCTGCGCATGCTGGCCGGCGGCGTGTGGCTGGCGCGTTGCGAGCTCGTGCCGGTGTTCCATTTCGATCGCGCGCGCGCCGCCGCCCTGGTGGGCGAGGGCTGGCCGGTGGCGCTGTCGCTGCTGCTGGTGGTGCTCTACGGCCGCGCGGGTGTGTTCGCGCTCAAGGCGTGGTCCTCCGCCGGCGAAGTCGCGTGCTTCAACGTGGCGTACATGCTCGCGCAGCCATTCGGTTTCATGGCGTCCGCGCTCGCGCTGGCGGTGTTCCCTTCCGTGGCGCGGCTGTCGGACGCGGGCGGGACCACGCTCCAGCGCACGCTGCGCTCGGCGAACAAGTACCAGTGGCTGGTGTCGCTGCCGCTGGCGGTGGGCCTCTCGCTGCTCGCCGCCCGCATCGTGCCGCTGTTCTTCAAGGCCGGCGCCGGCTTCGAGCACGCGGCGGTGGGCCTGTCCGCGGTCGCACTGGCGCTGCCGTTCGTGTTCATGAACCTGCAGTCGCGCTACCTGCTCGCCGCACTCGGCCAGCAGCGCGTGTACCTGGCGGCCGTCGCCGTGGGCCTGCTCGTGAACGTGGCCGGCTGCGCGTGGTTCGTGCGCAGCGCGGGGGCGAGTGGCGCCGCGTGGACGTTCCTGGCGGCCGAGGCTGTGGTGTTCGCCATCTGCCAGCGCGCCGCGCAGCGGCGCGTGGGCTCCACCGGCGTTGGCACCGAAGCCCTGCGCCCGGTGCTCGCGGCTGCCGTCATGGCAGCGGTGGTCGTCAGTCTGGGCCGTGCGCCGCTCGCGCTGGTCATTGTCCTCGCGGTCGCGGTGTACGCCGCGGTGCTCGCGCTCACGGGCGCATGGAGCCGCGCCGAATCACAACTCGTGTCCAACATCCTCACCTCGTTCCGGTCGTCGCGTGCTCCCCACGCCGCCGCCCGGCGGGAGCAGTCATGAACGCACCGGCCGGTTCGGTGCTTCGTCCGGAACCCGCTCTCTCTCCGCGGGTCACCCAGGAGGCAGTCATGTCACCCAGCATGCTCGAGGCGTCCCCCACGCCGTCTCATGCCGAGCTCCGCCGGTCTCCGGCGGCCGGCCTGCCGGACTTCCTGTCGCTGAGCGGTCACGACACCGCGACGGTCGATGCGCGGCTCGAGGAGCTCGCGAGCCTCGACTTCGTCACCTCGGTGCTCGGGCTGCCCGACCGGCACCAGAAGGGGGCCATGGAAGTGCCGTCGAGCATCGGTATCGCCACGCGCGGCGTCATCGTGCCCGAGTTCACCTCGGTCGCGGTCAATGACGGCATGGGGGTGATCGCCACCGACCTGTTCGCCCGCGACCTGTCGCCGGGACGCATCCAGGCGCTGTTCGCGCGCATCGGCTCACACGCCTCGGGCCACGTGTTCGAGCGCAATCGCTACAGCCTGGACCGCGACGAACTGCGCCGCGCGCTCATCGAAGGCGGTGCCGGCGTGGTGCAGCGTTATGGCTTCGATCCGTCGGTGGTCGAGCGCATGGAGAATGGCGCGCGCATCGAACTGCCGGGCGACCCCGCGCGCTGCATCGAGCGCTACGTGCCGCCCATGCTGTTGAACGAGCGCCTCACCGCGTCCGAGATGGGGCTCAACTTCGGCGGCAACCACTTCCTCGAGCTGCAGGTGGTCGACGAGATCCTGGACCCGGCCGCCGCCGCCAAGTGGGGGTTGCACCCGGGGCAGGTGGTGGTCATGTACCACCTCGGGCCAGGGCCGTTCAGCGGCACGCTGCTGCACCACTTCTCGCGCCGCAGCAAGATCGACTCGGCGCGAGTGCCCGCGTTCTTCCTGTCGAAGCTGTGGTTCCACTACCTGCAGCGCGCGGGCGAGGGCTCGCTCGCCAGCAAGTGGAACACGCACTTCCGCCGCAACGGGCTCACCGCCATCCCCGAGGAGTCGCCCGAGGGCGTGGCCTTCCGCGCCGCGCTCGCGATGGCCATGAACTTCGGCTACGCGTACCGGCTCGCGACCGTGCGCGCCGTGATCGACGGCCTGCGTGAGACCGTATCGCCGCGCGTGCAGGCCAACCTGCTGTTCGACGTCTCGCACAACGGCATCACGCACGAGCAGTTGGGTGGCGAGGCGCGCTGGGTGGCGCGTCACAACGCCTGTCGTCTCGTGCCCGGGGCGCCCACGATCGTGGCCGGTGCCTGGGACGTGCCGTCGTACCTCGGCGTGGGCGAGAGCGACGCCAACGGGCGCCTGCACTCGTACGACCACGGCGCCGGGCACCTCATCGAGGAAGCGCGTGAGGCCGGCCGCATGGCCCCCACGCGCGACACCGTGACACGTATCCGCATGACGCGCGGCCGCGATGCCCAGGTCACCAGCTCGCGCTCGATCACCGTGCTCGACCCGGGACCGCTCGACCAGCTCATGCAGCGCCTCGCTCAGGACGGGCTCATGCACTCCGCCGTGCGCCTGCGTCCCATCGGCAACCTGAAGAACTAGGACGGACCCGCTCATGCTCAACGCTCGCGACATTCGTGAAGTCTGCCAGGCCGGCAAGGACCGGGATCCGGGTTGGTACCGGATCCACCGGAGACTCTCGATCCACCTGACGGCCGTGCTCTTGAGCACGCCGGTGACGCTGAACCAGGTGTCATTGCTCATGATGGGCGCCGCCGTCCTCGGGGCCGTGTTGTGCGTGCCCGACGACCTGCGCGTGAACGTCGTGGGCGCGTTGCTGCTCTACCTGTCGTTCCTGCTCGACAAGGTCGATGGCGAGATGGCGCGCTGGCGCGGCCAGCCGTCCGTGCTCGGCATCCTGTTGGATCGCTTTCATCATCGTCTGGCGGAGCCGCTCCTGTTCCTGGCGGTCGGTGTGCGGGCGTGGCAGGCCACCGGCTCCACAGCCCCGGTCATCGCCGCGCTCGCCAGCATGCTGGCGGCCAACATCATCGAGGAGACCCAGCAGCTGCCGGCGTTCATCGCCGCCAAACACGCCCGCGAGACGAAGTCGTGGCCCCTGTCGGCGCGCGTGCCCAGCGCCGGGCTCCTGCGCGTGGCGGCCGTCATGCGCTCACTCAAGACGTTCCGCATGTTCCTCACGCTCATCCCCATCGTCCTGGGTGTGTATGTGGCCGAGGCGGTCACCGGTCGCGCGCTGGCCACGGGTTTCCTGTTCACCACGGCGGTCGCGCTGTGGTCGTACGCGATCTTCCAGGCCTGGCTCTACTTCCATGGCCAGCTCGAGGCCGACATCGCCGCGCTCACGCGTCAGCTTCCGGCGCTGCCCGAAGCCGGTGCGCCGGCTGCTCCGGCGCCCGTCGCGTCGCCGGTGCCCGCCCGTGCCGCCGCGGCGCGGGCGCGCCACACCGGCGCGCGCGTCGCCACCACGCTCGCGCTGCTGCTCTCGCTCGGGCTCGCGGCCCGCGCCGAGGCCGGCACCTGGTA
>JBEBGT010000386.1:0-3955 GCA_040081365.1 Candidatus Eiseniibacteriota bacterium
ACCTCGCGGACAGCACCATCACGCAGCTCACCGATGTGACCGGCGGGGTCATGTCGCTGTCGTGGTCGCGGGCCAACGACCGGCTGGTGTTCGCCGCCTTCGACCGCGGCGGCTACGACGTGTTCGCGGTGCAGGAGCCGCTGTCCTCGACTGCCGTGCTGTCGCGATTGCAGAAGAACGTGCCGGCGGCGGTGGCCAGCGCCGAGGGCACCAAGGACCCGCTGCCGAACCGCTCCCTGGCGCCTCGCAATCGCGGCGCGCTGCTCGGGAGCTGGCCGGACTCGGCGACCACGCCGGACACCTCGCGCTCCGTGCAGAGTGGCCGCGTGGGGGGGGCGGCGGGCCCATTCCGCCCCATCGCCTCGGAGCCACCGGCCTGGAACGGAGGCGGATTCCCGACCCCGATGCCGCTGGCGGCCGAACTCGACACCGTTCGCAAGGTGCCTGCACCGGTGCTCACCCCGCTGCTCGAGCGCGGCGGAGCGTTCGCGCTCTCGGACAGCGTGCTGGGCCAGACGCCGCAGCGATTCCGCTGGCGGCTCGCGCCCGAGGCCATGCAGATCGGTGCGATCGCGGCGAGCAGCTACGGCTTCGCGGGCGCCACCCAGCTCGTGTTCAGCGACTTCCTCGGCGACCACAGCCTGTACCTGGCGGGTGACGTCTTCTCGAACTCGGTGAGTGACGCCAACGTCCTGGTCCAGTACGCCGTGCTCCCGCACCGGCTGGACTGGAACATCGGGGCGTTCCACTTCAAGAACTACTACCAGTCCCGGGTCACCACGTTGGGCGAGCAGCTGTCGGGCGCGAAGTTGTTCTCGGAGCGGTCGTTCGGCGTGCTCGGTGGCGTCAGCTATCCATTCGACCGCTTCCGGCGCATCGAGGCCGCGTTCACCCAGATGTTCGTGGAAGAGCAGTTCTTCGTCGAGACCGCGAACGGGGACTTCCTGAAGCAGAACCGCGAGTACCGCTCCGTGACCTCGCCGTCGTTGTCGCTCGTGAGCGACAACTCGCTGTTCGGCGAGTTCGGCCCGGTGAACGGCAAGCGCTGGAACCTCGCGTACAGTCCGTCGTTCGCCGTGTTCCCGAAGGGGCTCGCGTACCACACGGTGACGGTCGACAGCCGGCGCTACGCCGACCTCACGCACGGCTACTCGTTCGCCTACCGCGGACTCGCGGGCGTGAGCACGGGGCGCGACCCGCAGTCGTTCCGGGTGGGGGGCTTCTCGACCATCCGCGGCTATCCGGACTTCGACCTGATCGGCACCCGGCTGGCCATGGCGAACCTCGAGCTGCGTTACCCGTTCGTCGACAACCTCGGGTTGGTCGGGCCGCTGCCGATCGGCAACCTGCGCCTGCACGGGGCGATCTTCATGGACCTGGGCACGGTCTGGAACGAAGGCGTGACGCCGCGTTTCTGGGTGCGCGACGAGCGCGGCCGGCACCTCCAGGACCCGTACTTCTCGTTCGGCACTGGCATCCGCTCGTGGATCTTCGGCCTGCCCATGAAGCTCGATGTGGCCTGGGCCGCGGACCTCCAGGACACGCGCCGGCCGCGCTGGCACTTCAGCATCGGACCCGAGTTCTGAGTTCGGCCACAGCCGGAAGTCCCCGCGGGCCGGCGCCCTCGGGGGCTTCGGCGTTCCGGACGCGGCGCCGGAGGGGGGGCAGCCGCGGCTCAAGTGGGCACTGGCCGTGCCGATGACCGCTGGAGTAACATCTTCGTACGGCTGGGGTCGCGCGCGGGTCACACCGGCTCGCGGTGGCTCCGAACCCGGTACCGGATCGCGGTGGGTGCACGGCACTCGCACGTGGTCCCGAACAGAGGGAGTCCCGTCATGTCCTCGCCCCGCAACCCAGTGCGCCTCGAAGTCTCCGCGCGCCAGCCCCGCACGTTCGACGCCCCGCGGCTCCCGGATGGCCATCGCGCCCCAGTGAGCAGCTACTTCGGGCGGCACGTGCTCGATCTCATCAAGCTCCGCGAGAAGCTGCCGCGCGACGTGTACAACGCGCTGGTCTCCACGCTGCGGCATGGCACGCCGCTCACGCGCGAGGTGGCCGACACCGTGGCCTCGGTGGCCCGCGACTGGGCCGTGTCGCACGGAGCGACGCACTTCACGCACTGGTTCCAGCCGATGACCGGCCTCACGGCCGAGAAGCACGACAGCTTCGCCGACTTGAACGTGCAGATGAGCGGTGAGTCGCGCGTGCTCGAGAAGTTCTCGGGTTCCCAGCTGTGGCAGAGCGAACCCGACGCCAGCTCGTTCCCGTCCGGCGGCATGCGCAGTACGTTCGAAGCGCGCGGCTACACGGCCTGGGATCCCAGCTCGCCCATGTTCCTGGTCGAGAGCACGAACGGCCGCACGCTCTGCATCCCGTCGGCGTACATCAGCTATCACGGTCACTCGCTCGACCACAAGACGCCACTGCTGCGCTCGCTCGAGGTGCTGAGCAAGCACGCCACGGCATTCCTCAAGCTGCTCGGTGACGTCGACGTGAAGTCGGTGCACGGCACGCTCGGCTGTGAGCAGGAGTACTTCCTGGTCGATCGCGCGCATCACTCACTGCGGCCCGACCTCGTGCTGGCCGATCGCACGTTGCTCGGCGCGAGCTCCGCGCGGCACCAGCAGTTCGAGGACCACTACTTCGGCAGCATCCCGGCGCGCGTGCTGGCGTTCATGGAGGAGATGGAGCACGAGATGTACCGGCTCGGCATCCCCGTGCGCACCCGCCACAACGAAGTCGCCCCCATGCAGTTCGAGATGGCGCCGATCTTCGAGGACATCAATCTCGCGAACGACCACAACGTGCTGGCCATGGACGTGGCGCGCCGCGTGGCGCTGCGCCATGACTTCGTGTGCGTGCTGCACGAGAAGCCGTTCGCGGGCATCAACGGCAGCGGCAAGCACTGTAACTGGGCGCTGGCCACCGACCGGGGCGAGAACCTGCTCGACCCGGGCAAGACGCCGCACCAGAACCTGCGTTTCCTGGCGTTTCTCGCGGTGTGCCTGAAGGCGATCCACGACCACGCCGTGGCACTGCGCTGGTCGGTCTCGGGGGCCAACAACGACCTGCGCCTGGGCGCGAACGAGGCGCCGCCGGCCATCCTGTCGGCGTTCGTGGGTGGGCAGCTCACCGACATCATCGAGCGTCTCATGAAGGGCGAGGCGGCCAAGGACCCCGAGCACTTCCTGCTCGAGATGGGCGTGGGCAAGCTGCCAACGCTCGCCAAGGACAACACCGACCGCAACCGCACCTCGCCGTTCGCGTTCACCGGGAACAAGTTCGAGTTCCGTGCGGTGGGTAGTTCGCAGAACTGCGCCGTGCCGATGACGGTGCTCAACGCCGCGGCCTCCGCCGCACTGGCCGAGATGACCGAGCGGCTGAAGAAGAAGCTCGACGCCAAGCCGGCGCACCGCGATCAGGCGGTGGTCGAGCTGTTGCGCGAGGTGTTCACCGAGTCCGCGGCGGTGCGGTTCGAGGGCAACGGCTACAGCGACGAGTGGAAGGCCGACGCGGCCAAGCGTGGGCTGCCGAACCTGGCGGACACGCCGGCCGCACTGGCCGAAGTCATGAAGCCCGAGCACCACGGCTTCCTGGTGGCGACGGGCGTGCTGTCGCAGCTCGAGGTCGATGCGCGCTTCAACGTCGCGGCCGAGCGCTACCTGAAGCAGGTCACGCTCGAAGCCGAGGCGCTGGTCGACCTGGTGAACACGGCCGTGATCCCGGCGGTCGAGCGCCAGCTGGTCACCACCGGGGCGGCGTGGCGCGTCGTGTCCGAGGCAGCAGGCTCGGCCAAGGGTTCCGCCTATGGCAAGCGCGTCACGGCGCTCGCCTCGGGGCTCGAAGCGGCGCAGGACGGTGTGGCGCGGATCACGGCGCTGCTCGCCACGCTGCATGGCACGCATGACGAGCTGGCGGCCTGCCGCACGCTCGGCGGCAAGATGCGGCCGCTCAT
>JBEBGT010000387.1:0-3954 GCA_040081365.1 Candidatus Eiseniibacteriota bacterium
TGAAGCTGGTCGAGGGCGCCGGGCAGGATGACGGGGAGCAGGAGTAGCGCGGACGGTAGTCGCCTGGTATTGCAGTCACTTGCGCCGCCCGATGGATCTGCGACGCGAGCTCATCGGCGGCAGGGGCCGCGACCAGTTGAGCCGCCCGCCCATGCGTGTCATCTTGAAACGGTGACGACCCTCTGGCGCAGCACTCCGAGCGTGCTATCGGCCCCCTTCGGGCGGTCCGTCCATGCCGCCGTGACCGCCGCGGTGCGGGCCAGCCGATGAGCTCGCTCCGCCCCGGCGCGAGCGCGGCCGCACGCGCGGCTGGCCCGCAGCGCCGCGCCGCCAACGAGGTGCCGCTGTCGCCGATCGTGGGTGCCAGCGCGCGCATGCAGCGGTTGTTGAAGCTCGTGAACCGCGTCGCGCCGACCGACAGCACGGTGCTCATCCTGGGCGAGAGCGGCACGGGCAAGGAACTGGTGGCGCGCTCGCTGCACGTGCTCAGCAAGCGCGCGGGCGGACCGTTCGTGCCGGTGAACGTGGGTGCGCTGCCGGAGTCGCTCATCGAGAGCGAGCTGTTCGGTTACACCAAGGGCGCGTTCACCGGGGCCAACGCCGATCACCCGGGCCTCGTGGAAGAAGCGCACCACGGCACGCTGTTCCTGGACGAGATCGGCGACATGCCCATGGGCTCGCAGGTCAAGCTCCTACGCACGCTCGAGAACAACGAAGTGCGCCGGCTGGGCGAGAACACGCCGCGCCTGGTGGACGTGCGTGTGATCGCGGCCACGCATCGTGACCTGCAGGCGCTCGTGGCCGATGGGCGCTTCCGCGGTGATCTCTATTACCGGTTGAACGTGGTGCAGCTCGAGATCCCGGCGTTGCGCGAACGCCCCGAGGATGTGGGGCTGCTCGCCAGCTACTTCCTCGAGCGCGCCGCGCGCCGCACCGGCCGCAAGGCGCTGCGCTTCGCGCCCGAGGCCGTGGCGCTGCTGGCGCGGCACGAGTGGCCGGGTAACGTGCGCGAACTCGAGAACGCCATCGAGCATGCCGTGGCGGTGTCGGAACACGACCTTCTGGGTCCCAACGACCTGCCGGCCTCGGTGCGGTTGCCGCGCCTGCTCACGCGCGACGCCGGCATGGTCGGCGACTGGCACACCGATGCGTATGGGGCCGAACCCCCGGCACGTGGCGGACGCACGCGCGCGCCGCGCGACCCCGATTCGCGCACGCTGGACGAAGTCACGCGCGAGTACGTGCTGCGCGTGCTGGGGCGGCACGACGGCAACGCCGCCGCGGCCGCACGGCAACTCGAAGTCTCACGCACCACGCTGTGGCGCATGCTCAAACGCTGGGGCGTGTCGCGGAAGGCCGTGAAGGGCAGTTAGCCGCGCGCGGCTCGCGGGCCGTGTCGCCCACCCGACACCGCGGTTGCTCACGTGAAAACGATCCCCTTGGGAGTCCCGACTCGCATGGCATCCGAACGCCGCTACTACGACGACAGCTACACCACGCGTTTCACGGGCGACATCACCGACGTCGGCGTGCACGCCGGCCGGCCCGCCATCGAGCTGGGCGCGACCTGGTTCTATCCCGAGAGCGGCGGGCAGCTGGCCGACCTGGGCACGATCGCCGGTGCCAAGGTGCTCGACGTGCAGGTCGACGACGAGGCGCGTGTCTGGCACGTGGTCGACACGCCGCCGTCGGGCCGTGGGCTCGCGTGCGAGATCGACTGGGCGCGCCGTTTCGATCACATGCAGCAGCACACGGGGCAGCACATCCTGTCAGCCGCGTTCGAGCGGCTCCAGAACGCGCCCACGATCAGCAGCACGCTGGGGGCCGAGAAGAGCGTGATCGAAGTCGGCCTGCCCGACGTGGACTGGCGCACGGTGGAAGCGGTGGAGGCGGCCGCGAACCAGGTGCTGTGGGATGACCGCGCGCTGGTGCTGCACTGGACCGACGCCGAGGGCATCGCCAGGTTCCCGCTGCGCAAGGCCCCCAAGGTCACGGGGCGCATCCGTGTGGTGGAAGTGCCCGAGTGGGACTGGTCCGCGTGCGGCGGTACGCACACGCGCCGCACCGGCGAGGTGGGCGCGATCAAGATCGTCGGCTGGGAGAAGCTGCGCGGCAACGTGCGCTTCACGTTCCTGTGCGGCGGCCGCGCGCTACGCGACCATGCGTGGCGCACCGAGGCGCTGCTGGACGCCGCCAAGCGCCGCAGCCGCGGCGAGCGCGAACTCATCGCACACCTGGAGCGCGCCATGGAGGAACGCGACGAGCGGCGCAAGCAGCTCGCGGTGTTCACGGCCCGCCAGATCGCCGACGAGGCACGCGCCGCAGTCGGCGATCCCGCGAAGCCCGTGGCGGTGCTCGCTCCCGATCGCTCGCGCGAGGACACGCGCGCGTTCGCGATCCAGTGCCTGGAAGCCGGCGCGCCGTGGGTGGTGAGCGCCACGCTCGGCCCCGAGCCCCATGTGGTGGTGGGCCGCGCCAAGGGCGACGCCGCGCTCGACCTGCGCACGATCGTGCCCGAGCTGCGTGTGGCCGCCGATGGCAAGGGCGGCGGCAGCCCCGACATGGTCACGGTCTCCGCGGCCGACGCCATGTGCGCGAAGGCGGCGTTCGAGTTCGCGAAGTCGAAGCTGCAGTAGCCAGCGGCCTGACCATGAGCTCACTGCAAGGCTGATGGGTCGCAATCGGTCCGAGGTCGCGTGACTGAAGTGGTCGCAACCTCGTTTGAAGATCTGCACACGCTCTTCCGTGCGTCTCGGAGCCACCACGGCTTCGGATGGCTGTTTCGCGGGCAAGCAGACGCAACCTGGAGACTGCTCCCTCGCGCTGGCCGTCCCGAGTACTTCCAGCGGACTGATCCAGCCGGGACTATTCATGAACGGTGAGCCGAGAAGGACGTATGTCCGCCAGTCGCAAGGAGCGGGGCCCGGCCGCGACGCAGCCGTGTTGAGAACACGGTGAGGAGCGGCCGGGTTTCGTGACGCCGCGCATGGTGGGCAGACGGCCTTCGCAGGCGGCCGGCTCATGAATAGTCCCGGCTAGGGCGGTTCAACGCCTGGCGAATGGAGGCGTGCGCACACCAGGAACTTCCCGGCAACGACCGGGAGTGTCTCGCCATCGCCCAGCACTACGGCCTCGCAACTCGATTGCTCGATTGGCGCACGAATCCGCTGGTCGCGACGTTCTTTGCAGCGAGCGAGCTACCGGGCGCCGCTGGTGCGCTGTTCTGTTACAGCGCAGATCTGTTTGTCGAGCACGAGATCGCTTCGCTCGATGCGATTGGCCGAGTCGTCGGGTACCGGCCTCGGGCCATCGACGAAAGAATCAATCGGCAGCAGGGTGTGTTCACGTTCCACCCCGAACCCAACCTTGAACTGGGTGCCGGGCAGCGGGAGGAACCGCTGGGCGGCCCGAATCTGGTGAAAATCCAGATTCCGGCGGAGGCCAAGGAATCGATTCTCACGGTTCTGTCCGACGACGGTCTGGATGCCCACACGCTGTTTCCGGGTCTCGATGGCCTCTCGCGGAAGATCAACCACGAGACTGCGCAGAGTCTGCGGCGCAAAGCAGCCGGGCGTCTAAGATCTCGTGCAGGCGGCGAGGATTCAGCCTCGGAGGGCGCTGGCTGAGGCGTTGCGGACGGTCGTCGTTCTTGGCGCACGCGGGGTGAGCTCCATGCGGTGCCGATACCTCGATTGTGAAGGAATGGTCCAGTAAGTGTTTTCGAAAACACTTGACCCTTCGATTCCAAGTGAAACTCGGGATTCGATGGTGCCACTTCGCACGAGTCACGAGCGGGAATCAGACTTGAGCTCTCGCATTCGACTCGCGTGTGCGCTTGGACGCCGCTGTCCCCTCGGCCGAGGTGCTCTACTGAGCCGAGTGCGACATCACCTGTGTCGGCTGCTCCAACGCAGCACTTCGAAGCTAAGCAAGACGCGCCCGGAGCGAGTGCTC
>JBEBGT010000388.1:0-3948 GCA_040081365.1 Candidatus Eiseniibacteriota bacterium
GGCCTTCCAGCGAAGGGGCTTCGCCGGCCGGGGCGGCATTCGTCACGCCCGCGCCAAATCTGGCGTTCGGCGTGCCCGGCGGGCTTTGACGGGTCATCCGATGGGGCATAGTCTACCGTGTTGGCATGCACTTAGGGGATGTCCCGCAGCCGCGGAGCGCGGCCATGGCGGGTCTCCCCGGTCACCCGAGCAGCGGCCCGCGGTCCATCTGCGGCGATGCTCCGACCGTGCTTCTACCCAGAGGCGATGATGCGCGAAGACGTCGAGAAAGTCATCCAGCAGCTGCGTCCCATGGTTCAGTCGGACGGTGGCGACCTCGAACTCGTCAACGTTTCGGACGAGGGGGTCGTGACCATCCGTCTGCACGGGGCGTGCAGCGGTTGCCAGAGCTCCACCACCACGCTCCGCAACGGCATCGAGCGCTACCTGCGCTACAAGTTGCCGCAGGTCACCCAGGTCACGGCGGAGTAGCCATGCTCTACGGCATGGGGCTCCTGATCGCCGGCTTCCTGATCGGCGCCACCGTGTTGCTCGCCATCGGCATCAATCGCGCGCGCGAATGGTGGGAGCAGCGGCGCGAGCGTCACTGACGCCGCCCACCGGCCCTGCGCGGTCTCCCGGCTTCGAACTCCTTCTCTCGCATGAGGTGCTGCTCCCCGTGATCACGACCGAAGCCGTCCTCGCCGCTCTCGGCAAGGTGAACGACCCCGACCTGCACCGCGACCTCGTGACGCTCGGCATGATCGAGGGCATCGAAGTGGCCGGTGGCACCGTGCGCTTCACGCTGGTGCTCACCACGTCGGCGTGCCCGTTGAAGGCCGAGATCGAGGCGGACTGCCAGCAGGCCGTGCGCGCCATTCCCGGCGTGACCGCGGTCGAGATCACCACCACGAGCCGCGTGCGCAAGCCCAAGGACCCGTCGGCCGACCGCAAGGCGCTCGCGGGCGTGGGGCATGTGATCGCGGTGGGCTCGGGCAAGGGCGGCGTGGGCAAGAGCACCGTGGCCGCCAACCTGGCCATCGCGCTCGCGCAGACCGGCGCCAACGTGGGTCTGCTGGACGGCGACATCTACGGCCCCAACCTGCCGCGCATGCTGGGCGTGAACCGCCAGCCTTACCAGAAGGACGGCAAGATCGTCCCGCTCGAAGCACACGGCATCCGCTTCATGTCGATGGGGCTGCTGGTCGATGCGGGCGAGGCCGTGGTGTGGCGCGGCCCCATGCTGCACGGCGCGATCAAGAGCTTCCTGTCGGACGTCGACTGGTCAGGCTCGGACTATCTGGTGGTCGACCTGCCGCCGGGCACCGGCGACGTGCAGTTGTCGCTCATCCAGCAGACGGTGGTCACGGGCGCGGTGATCGTGACCACGCCGAGCATGGTGGCCATCGAGGACGGCGTGAAGGCGATCCGTATGTTCGAGAAGCTGCAGGTGCCGGTCCTGGGCCTGATCGAGAACATGAGCTACTTCATCTGCGATGGCTGCAGCAAGCGCCACGACATCTTCTCGAGCGGCGACGCGCAGACGCGTGCATTGACGCTCGGCCTGCCGTTCTTGGGTGCGCTGCCGCTCGAAGCGGCGGTGCGAAAGGGCGGCGACACGGGCGCTCCGGTCGTGGCCGCCCTGCCCGACAGTGAGACCGCGCAGGCGTTCCGCACCATCGCCGGCGCGCTGGCGCAGCGCATCAGCATCACGACGCTCGGTGCCTCGGTGGGCACTCCCGCATGACACCGGTCTACGCCGATCACGCCGCCACGACGCGGCCCGCGCCCGAAGTGGTGGCGGCCATGCTGCCGTGGCTCGGCGACGCGTTCGGCAATGCCTCGAGCGTGCACACGCGCGGCGAGGCGGCGCGTGACGCGATCGAGCAGGCACGGCTCGAAGTGGCGCGGCTGCTGGGCGCGCACTCCGAGGAGATCGTGTTCACGGCCACGGGCAGCGAGGCCAACAATCTGGCGTTGAAGGGCGTGTTGCTCGCGAGCCCGACGCGCAAGCGCATCGTGACCACCGCCATCGAACATGCTTCCGTGCTCGCGGCCGCGCGCGCGCTCGAGGCCGAGGGCTACACGCTCACGGTGGTGCCGGTGCGCCCGAACGGCGCGGTGGACCCGGCCGAACTCGCGGCCGCGCTCGGTGACGACGTGGCGCTCGTGAGCGTGATGGCGGTCAACAACGAGACCGGCGTGCTGCAGCCGCTCGACGAGATCGGCGCGTTCGCCAAGCAGTGCGGCGCGCAGTTCCATGTCGATGCCGTACAAGCACCCGGGCGCATCGCGCTTGACGTCGACCCGTGGCAGGCCGACCTCGTGAGCATCGCGGCGCACAAGTTCCACGGCCCGCTGGGCGCGGCCGCGCTGTTCGTGCGCCGGCGCACGCGGTTGGAGCCCTTGGTGCACGGTGGCGCGCACGAGCGCGGCCGGCGAGCCGGCACCGAGAACGTGGCGGCGATCGCCGGCATGGGCGTGGCGGCTCGGCTGGCGCGCGAGAGTCTCGCGAACGGTGAACCGCAGCGCGTGTCCGACCTGGGCGAGCGGCTGCTGGCCGAACTGCTGTCGCGCGTGCCCAACACCACATTGAATGGCGACTTGAACCGCCGCGCCGGGGGCACCGTGAACGTGTGCTTCGCGGGTGTCGACGGCGAAGCGGTGCTGCACGAGCTCGATCGCGCCGGGGTGCAGGTGTCCACCGGCAGCGCGTGCAGCAGTGCGGCCGAGGGCCCGAGCCACGTGCTCGTGGCCATGGGACTCTCGAGCGACGACGCGCATGCGTCGGTGCGCTTCTCGCTCGGTCGCGACAACAGCGAAGCCGACGTCGTCCGCATCGGGGAGGTCGTGCCGCCCGTCATCGAACGGCTGCGCGAGCTGGGCGGACCCACCATGGAGAAGACGGCCTGAGCCGCCGCCGGCAAGCCGCCGGTGAGTCGGGCCTTGTGAGTCAGACAGGAGGCAGTGCCATGAAGCGCACGAACCACCGCCGCGCCAGTTCGCCGGCGCCGAACGGGAACGGGAACAAGACCGCGGGCAAGCACGGCGCGGTGTCGCAGGCCGAGGCGTTCCGTCTGAAAGTCGGGCTCGCCGAGATGCTGAAGGGCGGCGTCATCATGGATGTCATGAACGCCGAGCAGGCCGAGATCGCGCAGGAAGCGGGCGCCTCGGCCGTCATGGCGTTGGAGCGCATCCCGTCGCAGATCCGCAAGAACGGCGGCGTGGCGCGCATGAGTGACCCGTCGATGATCAAGCGCATCCAGGCCGTGGTCGACATCCCGGTCATGGCCAAGTGCCGCATCGGGCACCTGGTCGAAGCGCAGATCCTGGAAGCTCTGGAGATCGACTTCATCGACGAGTCCGAGGTGCTCACCCCCGCGGACGAGGCGAATCATGTGTGGAAGCACGACTTCAAGGCGCCGTTCGTGTGCGGCTGCCGCGACCTGGGTGAAGCGCTGCGCCGCATCGGCGAGGGCGCGGCCATGATCCGCACCAAGGGCGAGGCCGGCACGGGCAACGTCGTCGAGGCCGTGCGCCACATGCGCACCGTGGTCTCGCACATGAAGCGGCTCACCACGCTCACCGTCGACGAGCTCATGGCCGAGGCCAAGACGCTGGGCGCGCCGTTCGAGCTGGTGCGCGAAGTGGCGCGCACGGGGACGCTGCCCGTGCCGAACTTCGCCGCGGGTGGCGTGGCCACGCCGGCCGATGCCGCGCTCATGATGAAGCTCGGAGCGCAGGCCGTGTTCGTGGGCTCGGGCATCTTCGAGGTGGGCGACCCCACCAATGCGAAGTCCGCCCGCAAGGACCAGGCCCGCATGGCCAAGGCGATCGTGCAGGCGGTGGCCAACTGGGACCGGCCGGACCTGCTCATGGAGATCAGCACCGGGCTGCCGCAGGCGATGCGCGGCATCTCGCTCGAGACGCTGTCCGATGACCAACTGCTTGCCAAGCGTGGCTGGTAGC
>JBEBGT010000389.1:0-3944 GCA_040081365.1 Candidatus Eiseniibacteriota bacterium
GGAAGAACGTGCACGCCGACTACCCGTGGCACCTGGAACCCATCTACGCCGGCCTCGCCACGTCGCTCGTGGCCTGGGGCCTCGCCCACCTCGTGGCGCCGCGAGCGAGCGGCGAACCAAGACCCGCATGACCGCACTGCGTACCATGCCGAACCTGAATGGAGCCCCCGCCATGCACCGCCGTCTCGCCCTGCTCACCGCCTCGATCCTGCTGCTCACTCCCGTCGGCACGCATGCGCAGACCGCGACGGGCACCGACACGCTGTCGCAGGTGGTGCCGATGGCGCCCGTGGAAGTGAGCACGAGCCGCGCCGGCGAGCGGCCGGTGGTGGCGGCCACGAGCCTCGGCCGCGAGCAGCTGCGGCGCGCGAACTGGGGGCAGGACACGCCCATGCTGCTCGCCACGCTGCCGGGAGCGTTCGCGTACTCCGACGCCGGCAACGGCGTGGGCTACTCCTACCTCACGCTGCGCGGCTTCCCGCAGCGGCGAATCAGCGTGCTCGTGAACGGCGTGCCGTTGAACGACCCCGAGTCGCACGAGGTGTACTGGATCGATCATCCCGATCTCATGAGTGCGACCGCCCAGGTGCAGGTGCAACGCGGCGTGGGCCCGGCGCTCTACGGTGCGGCCGCACTCGGCGGCAGCGTGAGCGTCGAGACGTCGCCGTTCGCCGTCGCGCCGCGCGCCAGCGTGACCAGCGGCACGGGCTCGTTCGGGCTGCGCCGGCTGGTGCTCGAGGGCGCGTCCGGACCGCTCGCGGGCGGCTGGGACCTCTATGGGCGCTACGCACGCGTCGAGAGCGACGGCTATCGCGAGCAGTCGTGGTCGCGGCTGTGGTCGTACGCGCTGTCGGCGCGGCGTACCCTCGGCACGCAGTCGTGGCGCGTCAACCTGTACGGCGGCCCCGAGGAGACGCATCTCTCGTATCTCGCGTTGTCGCCCGAGTACCTGAGCGGCGCGATCACGGGCGATGCCGACCGCGACCGGCGCTCGAACCCGCTCACCTACGACGGCGAGCGCGACCACTTCTTCGAGCCGCACTACGAGTTCGTGCACACCTGGGCGCCGACCCCCGTGCTCACGCTCACGCAGACCGCGTTCTGGTTCGACGGCCGCGGCTACTTCGACGAACGCCGCACGAACCGCGCGCTGGCCGACTACCGGCTGCCCGCCATCGCCACCTCGGACACGACACTGGTACCGCGCGACCACTATGCGCAGGACGCCAACGGCGTGCTGCTGCGCGACGCGCAAGGGCGCGCGTCGATCGTGAACTTCGACGTCACGCGCCGCCGCGAGGTCACGAACCGGCACTACGGCTGGCTGCCGCGCGCCCGTCTGGCACACGCGCACGGCGCACTCACGGTGGGCGGCGAGCTGCGCTTCCACGACGGCCGCCACGTGGGCAGCGTGCTCGCGGGCGACCCGCTGCCGCCCGGCACCGCGAATCCCGCGAGCTACTACGATTACCACCCGCGCACGCTGGCCGCGGGGCTTTACGCGCGCGAGGAGTGGGACCTGTCGCCACGCTGGCGCGCGACCGCCGACCTGGCGTGGCGCCATGCCGGCTATGCCATGCGCGGCGACCGCTTCGACGGCATCGCGTTCGAACAGCACTACGACTTCGCCTCGCCGCGCGTGGCGCTCCAGTGGCAGGCCGACGCGCACACGCAGACGTTCGCCTCGTACGCCTACTCGAGCCGCGAACCCGCGTTCCGCGACCTCTACGACGCCGAGGGCGTGGGGTCGGTGCCGCTCTACCGGCGCGTGGATGTGGCGGCGGGCGTGTACGAGGACCCGCTCATCAAGCCCGAGCACGTGCACGACCTGGAGCTCGGCGCTTCGTGGCGCAACCAGGCGCTGTCGTTGAGCGCGAACCTCTACCGCATGGACTTCCGCGACGAGCTGGTGTTCGCGGGCCAGTTCAACACCGACCTCGGCTATTCGATCCTCGGCAATGCCGCGCGCTCGGTGCACCAGGGCGTCGAACTGGCGGCCGCGGCTTCGCGGCGCTTGTCCTCGGGGCTCGTGCTGGGCCTGGACGGCAACGCCACGCTGTCCGACAACCACTTCGTCGAGTTCCGCGAGAGCTACGGGCCCACGCCGGCCGATCAGGTGGTATACGACGGCCAGCCCATCGGATTCTCGCCCGCGATCATGGCCAACGCGGCCCTGCAGGCCGGCTGGCACGGCGTGCTCGCGCGGCTCGAGGCGCAGCACGCTGGGCGCGTATACGTGGACAACACCGGCACCGAGGCCAACAGCATCGCGCCGCACACGGTGTGGAACGCGGTGCTGTCGGTCACGCACCCCGTGGCCGGCACGCCGGTCATGGCGCTCGTGCGCGGACTCAACCTGGGCGACCTGCGCTACGGCACCACGGGCTACATGGACTTCGATCGGCACAGGGACCTGGTGCCGCACGTGATGCCGGCCGCCACGCGCAGCTGGCAGGCGGAAGTGCGCGTGGAGTTCTAGACGGCGCGCTCACGGCAGCGGGGCCGGCGTGAGCTATCCCTTACCCTTACCACCCCCGCCGCCCGTGACGAGGATGTTCAAACCCAGCGCGATCAACACCAGCGGCCACAGCCGCCACACGCGCTCGATCTGCAGGATGTGCAGGTTCGAGAGCAGCATGGCCACGCCCACGGTGACCAGGATGAGCGAGCCGAACACGCTGGCCGGCTTCTCGATGAACTGCAACAGTCCGGCGAGGATCAGGAGCGCGGGCCACCACGTCCTGAACACCTGACCGAACGACAGCGCGCCCATCTGGTCGGCCAGGAACAGGCAGCCGAACACCACGAGCAGGACGCCGGAGAACGGGATGCGCGGCCCGGAAGCCATGGGGACTCCTCCGTGAGGGCAAAGTGAGGCCCCGAACGCGGTGCGCGTCCGGGGCCGGCACTATACGACGAGCGTGCGGACTACTTCACCTCGACCGTGACCTTGGTCATCGCCATGCGCTCGCTGGTCTGGCCGCCCTGCGAGCCCTTGGCCTCGAGCGCCTTGAGCACGTCCATGCCGCTCACGACCTCGCCGAACAACGTGTGCTTGCCGTCGAGCCACGGCGTGGCCACGAACGTCAGGAAGAACTGGCTGCCGTCGGTGCCGGGGCCGGCATTGGCCATGGACAACATGCCGGGGCGGCTGTGACGCACCGCCGGGCTGAACTCGCCGTTGAAGCCGTAGCCCGGGCCGCCGGTGCCGTTGCCCACGGGATCACCACCCTGCGCCATGAAGTTCGTGATGACGCGGTGGAACGTGAGGCCATCGTAGTAGCCGAGGCGCGTGAGGTAGATGAAGTTGGTGACGTGCAGTGGCGCCACGGTGGGCATGAACTTGATGAGGACCTCGCCCTTGGTGGTGCCCATGCGCACGAAGTACGACTTGTTGGCGTCGAACTTCACGGCCGTGGGCAGCGGCAGCTTGGTGCGCCACGCGGCGTCCTTCTTGTTGACCGCGGCCTTCGCGATCTGCGCATCGATGGCCTTGATCGCCGCATCGGCGGCCGTGGCCTTGGCGACGTCGACCGCCGGAGAAGCCGGCTTGGCGGCTTCGGTCTTCGCGGCCGCGGCGGCCGGGGCAGCGGCCGGCGTGTCCTCGGCGCGCGCGACGGTGGCAAGGGCCAGCACGGCGGCACAGGTGAAGGTCACCATGGCATGGACACGAGAACGCATTCGGGATCCTCCTCGAGAGCTCAGGTTCGGGGACGGCCGCACATGGCGCGCGGACCCTCCCATGATGACGAGGCCCGGAACGGGCCGTGTCAGGTAACGTGAAAAATCCGGGTGTGCTGGGCCCGCCCGGGCGAGGTGGGACCCACCCGCGGCGGGGGCTCAACCTTCGCGCCGCTCCCCCCATGAGCGCAACCAGCGCCCCAGCGGGTTGCCGCCCTTGCCGTCCGTCCCGGTGAAGCGCACGCAGCGCGCCAGCGCCACGG
>JBEBGT010000390.1:0-3941 GCA_040081365.1 Candidatus Eiseniibacteriota bacterium
GGGCGAAGCGCGCACGCCCAGAGCGCGCGGCTGCGCGCGTGTTCGCATCACACCGCATCGTATCGAACCGCATGGCGACCTCCGTGCGCGGCGAGCCAGCGCAACGGCCCCGCACAGGGCGTGCAGGGCCGTCGCGCGGGGTCGCCCGGGAAAACGACTAAGGCAGCGTGGGTTCCTCGATCCGGCGCGGCCGGCGCAGCTTCACGAGGCGGCCCAACTGCTGGGTGCTGCCGCCACTCGAGGTCGAGACGCTCAACCGGAAGAAGTACACGCCGTTGGCGAGCTCGTCGCCCTCGGCATCCTTACCGTCCCACGCGATCTGGTGATAGCCCGGGTTCAGGTCGCGCACGACGTTGGTGTAGATCGAGCGCCCGGACTGCGTGAACACGTGGATCTTCACGTCAGCGGGCTCGGTACCCTGCAGGAAGAACGAGAAGTTCGTGCCCGTGTTGTCGAACGGGTTCGGGAACGGGATCAGGTCGCGGATGCCGAGCTGGCCCGAGGCGGCCGTCACGATGAAGCGGCGTGTCACCGACGCGCCGCCCTGCACGGACAGCACGAGCGAGTAATTGTCGATCGCGTACGGCGCGTGGTTCCACGACAGCACCCACTCGCGCTTGGAGTGCACGCCGCTGTCGGTGGTGTCCGACGGCACGGCCACGTAGGTGAACGACTGTGGCGCGCCGTTCACGAGCAGCGTGACCTCGCTCGCGGGATCGGCGATGGGCGCCGGCGACAGCAGCAGCAGCGACAGGGCGGCCGTCGGCGCGACGGCGTCGTTGTCGCTGATCGCCGCACCGCCGGAGCGCAGCACGGTCTCGAGCCGCAGGCTGAGCGTCTTACTCTGCGTCAGGCCATTGCGGTCGCGGGTGAGCACCGTGTACTCGACGTCGCGCGCGGCCAGCGTCGGGGTCATCGACACCCGGAAGTGGCGGCCTCCGAACGTGCTGCCCACGGCGGTGTCGGGGAATGCGGGCGACACCGTGTACGCGTTCGCCGGCATCGGGACCTGGTTCTCGAGCACGGCCAGGCTGTCGAGCCGCACGTTCGACACCAGGTCGGCCTGGATGTTCACCTGCGCGCTCAGCGTGTGCAGCCGCATGGGCACGCCGTCCGGCACCGGGGTGCCGTCCACGGTGAGATGGTTGAACGGCCGGCCGATGCTCAGGCGCGTGGCGGGATCGCCGATGAGTGTGTACGAGGTCGCCAGTCCGCGCTCGGGCTGGTACGAGCGCGTGGTGCCCAGGTAGCGGAACAGCGTCGACAGGATGACCTCGCCCAGCACCACGCGCGAGCCGCGGTCGTCGCCACCCAGGAACTCGTCGCGCGGCGGGTTCACGAACATGCTGCGGATGAGCTCGACGTCGACGTGGTCGCGGTCGTTGCGCGGCACCACCTCGAAGCACACCGAGGCCCAGCTCGCGATCGCGCCGCGGTTCGGGAGCGCCGTGAGCCCGGAACCGATGCACGGACCCGGGAACGCCCGGGCCTCGACCTCGGGACGCGCGAACATGTTGGCGTGGCACGAGAATGCCGTGAACAGGAACGGCATGTTGTCGTTCTGCAGCCGGCCGGCGTCCTGGATGAGCGCGCCCAGCCACAGGTCCTCGTGCGTGAGCAGGTACTCGTTGGCGTGACCCTGATAGTTCCACATGAGCTGGCCCGAGTTGAGCTTGCCGAGCAGCTGTTGGGTGGCGTAGGCGTGCGTGTGGGCCTGCGCGTCCGCGCGGCTGATCCGGCAGCTGTCGCCACTCACCGGGTCCGGGGTCCAGGGTTCGTTCGTCAGGTACGAGCGCAGGTTGAACTGCTCCACGTTCATGCCCGCCACACCGGTGTCGCTCAGGATGAACGACTGCATCGTGTTGTTGAGCCCCACGAACAGTTCTTCGTACGAGCGATGGCAGTACCCGCTCGTGGCCCCGCCCGTGAACGTGTCGAAACCGTCGCCCGAGTAGGCGTCGTCGGCGCACAACAGGATGTTGCGCCGCCAGTCATCGGGCCCCGACAGGTTCTCGTAGGCGATGATCTTGGTGATGGCGGACTGGATCTCGGACAGGTTGTTGCCCGTGAGCCGGCCCACCATGATCTCGGGCACCACGCGATTGGTGTCGAGCGAGAAGCTGGGGTCTTCGCTGCCCGTGATGTAGCCGTAGCGGTTGTCGCTCGGCACGATCTCGGCGCCCTCGCCGGTGCCCACGGGGCCCGGCGTGGGCAGCACCGGGATCCAGTCACGCGCCGAGCCCGAGCGCGCGCCCTGCGGGTCCAGCGTGCCGTTGCCCACCATGAGCAGGAAGCGCGTGTTCCAGTGCTCGTAGGCGTAGCGCGTGAAGCGCTGCAGGCCGTAGGGGGAATGCCGGCCGCCCCCGAACTCGTCGAGCACGGCCTCGAGCGGCGCCTCGATCACCGACAGGCCCTGCGAGCGGCGCAACTGCGCCAACGCGGGCACCGCCGAAGCGAACGCCTCGGGGTACACGAGCAGGTAGTCGCCCGCGGTGTTGTTGTACAACTGGCGCCGCGTCACGCGCGTGTACGCCGACGGCGGCGGCGACTTGGGGCCTGTGCTGGGGTCGGCCGGGATCAACTGCGAGGCCGCCACGTACTCGCGCCGCGTGAGGCTGTTGTCCTGGATCTCGAACGCGAGTGTGGCCCCGCTCACGGTGTGCGCGGGGTCGAGCGGGATGCGTACCGGCTGCTCGGGATCGGTCACGTCATACACGCGCACCGAGTCCGACAGGAAGCCGTCCAGGCTCATCTGGTAGTCGCCCGTGGCGGTGGCGGAGTTGAAGCGCAGGTAGTCGCCCACGGCGCGATAGCCACGCCAATACGTGAGCTCGAACCAGTCGAGCCCCACACCGGTGTTGAAGTTGGTGGCCGGGTTCGGCTGCCCCAGGGCGTTCTTGCCCCAGTGCCGGTACGAGTTGAGGCCACTGCTGAGCACGCTACCCGGGAACGTGGCGCTGCGCACCACCGCGTTCTTGCCGAACCACGACACCGAGTCGATGAGCGTGGTCACCTGCCCGAGCGTGTTGCGCACGCCCGCCCACATGAAGTGGCTCTCGAACACGCGCCCGACCCAGCGCACCGAGAACGTCACGGCGTGCGTGGTGTCGAGGTCGCTGACCGTGAACCGGATGGTGTCCGGCCGCTGGTAGTAAAGCGCGCGGTCGGTCCACTGCCACACGCCGATCGATGTGTCGGTGGCGGGGAACACGGCCTGCATCATGGGCGCGAAGTCGCGCTCGTGGTGCGTGAACGACGGGAAGCTCGCCACGGCGACGGGTGAGGGCGCGTTGTTCCAGGCCGCGCGCTGCGGCACACGCAGACCGCCGCCGCTCTTGCGCGTCACGTACACCACTTCGCCGTCGCCCCAGAAGCGCTGGTAGTTGGTGGCGCCGCTGCGCGCCGCCCAACTGCGCTGCCACAGCCACACGCCGTCACCCGCGTTCAAGGTGCCGTCGCCGTCCTGATCCTCGACCTCGCTCGGCAGCTCGAGCGTGGCGTAGGGCGCGCCCGCGGTGTTGCTGGCGCCGAACTCGTGGCGATGCACGCTCACCTCGGCGACCGGCACGCCCGCGGGGTAGCCGTTGGCGAGCAACTCGTCGGCGGACAACCGGTAGAGCGCGGTCTCACCCAGCTGCACGCGCACCTCGGGATCGCTGTCGTCGAACGCGAACGCGCCCGCCGCACTCGGCACGGCCCCGAAGCCCGACTCGCGCGGCCTTGACGCGCGCGGCACAGGTGCCACGCGCCAGCTGCGGCCCTGCTCCCAGTTGAGCACGCTGGCCTCGAGCACGGCATCCGCGTGGCGGTCACTGGCACCGATCCCCGAGCTGAGCGCAGCCGCGCCCGCGGGCCGGTTGAAGTCGACGCGCACGGTGAGCGCCAGCGGCGCGCTCACGCGCTGCGTGGTCTCGTCGTAGCGGAACGGCCGCAGCTCCACG
>JBEBGT010000391.1:0-3933 GCA_040081365.1 Candidatus Eiseniibacteriota bacterium
CCCCATGTTCCAGCCGCAGAGGGTTGCGGAGCGTCAGGCCCGCGTCCTGCGCGCACGCCGGTAGGCGACCCCCGCACTCGCGGCAAGCGCGAGCGCGATGATCGACACGGCGATCGCGGCGATCGAGTCGCGCGGTCCCGATGGTCCGACGGACATGGACCACCGGGCGTTCGGGCGCAGGTACACCTGGTCGTTCCGGAGGTCGAGGATCAGGTCGAACCGGCCGAGCACGCCCATCCCGAGATGCGAAGCTCCCGGCTCCTCGCCGTCCATGGGCAGCTCGAGTTCCGAGGCCACACGCGCGAGCTCGAATCCTGCGATGCGCAGCCGCGGCACCTCCACCCGTCGGGTCGTACGGACCCTGGGGCCCATGCCTCGCGAGCTGCCCTCACCCAGCTTGCGAAAGCTGGCGTCGTAGTGACCCCAATGGGCCGCGCCCGCGGTGAGCCGGAGTGCGGAGTTGGATCCCGTGTCGAGTTGCAGGAGCTCGGTCACGACGATGCCCGCGGAATCGATCTCGACCTCGATGGCGGGAAGTGCCCCCATCCACCGCAGCGGCACCGCCTGATAGCCCTCGGGAATCGCACCGAGCGTGTCCCCCGCGATGACGCGACGCTGCACGAAGTCGAACGCCGCGATGCGCCCATCGAACAGTCGCCAGCCCACGAGCCCATCGGCGTCACTGAAGTCCTTCTCCAGCCGGATGAACTCCACGTGCTCCCAGTTCGCGGTCTCGATCGTGAGTTGGTGAGCGCGCCCCACCGGCCGCAAGACCGTACCGCCTCCTCCGACATTCGCGACCGTGTCGGCCGGCACGAAACGCGCGCCCTTCTTGATCGCTCGGGGCCCGAGCACCGACGCCCCGCCGCCGGCATCGAACATGAGCCGCACCGGCCGCGAGCCGTTCACGGTCCCCGTGAAGTAAGGTCGGCCGTCCCGACCGAGCTCGAACCCGAGGGTGTCGGCCAGGCCCCGCTCCGCCCGAGTCGACTTCATGCCGGCGTCGATCGCGGTGACGCGCGTACGACACGAGTCCCGACCGTCGAGCACGATGTAGAACTCCTGCGCGGTTCCCGCCGGGATCGCCAGGACGATCGAGTCCTGGTCCCCGAGGAGTGCGAAGTGGGCCACGCCATCGACCGCCGACAGCACATAGTCATCGAGCGCGAGCGCAGGATCGGCATGCCACTCCGCCGGCCACAACCGCCGGCCCTCGCGCAGATCGAACGTGCGCGAATGCGCGCGCAGGGTGGGGAGCTGCTCGCCGGGTGTGCTGGCGCGCACCGGTTCCGGACACACACCGAGGAGCACGATCAGCACACGCGCGAGGTTTCTCGCACGGCCACTCAACGCCCCGCCTGCTCGGCCTGCGCCAATGCCTCGACCACACGACGATACTCGGCACCATCCAACTGGCCGCGCATCGCCCGGACACTTGCGAACAACGCGGCATCGGCCCCCGGAGCGCCGATCAGCCGGACGAGCAGGTCGGCCCGGTCGCGCTGGGACGGCAACCGCTGCACGATCGCCAGCACACGCTCGCGTGTGTCCGGGCGGCACCCGCGCTGCGCCACGAACGCACCCAGGAGCGAGACCCGCGCGAAGTCCGTGACGCTGGCTTCGACCTCGTCCAACACGCGTTCATCACCGCCCGTGGCGAGCAGGCGCTTCGTGCGCGCGGCCGCATCGTGACCCGTGTCGCGGTACATGCGGGCCAGGGCCTCGGCACGCCAGACCTGGGCCGCACGGTCGATCGGCCGCACGACACCGTCGCGCGCATAGCTGCGGGCCAGCGCACCCGACGCATCCGACGTCACATGGTATTCGTGCCGGAGTCCGTTCCGCCGTTCGCGCAGATCGAAGCGCGACTCCGGATCCAGCGTGGCAAGGTCGCTCTCGTCGTCGAGCACGGTGAAGCGGCCGTTGGACTCCGCGCGCAGCGCCTCGCCCTTCCACTTGAGTTCGATGCGCGTGGATCCGTCCTCGTCCACGGACACACGGGAGCGCGATGAGCCACTTCGGACTTCGGCGCCGAGGCGGTCCGCACGCACGGCAGGCAACAGCAGGAGTGCGACCAACAGCGTGATCATGGCACCCACCTTGGTCGGCCACGACACGGAAGACAGCGGCATCGAGGTACCCTCCAGGAGACGTTCCACACGTTCGAGCAACGGTCCACCGGTCGCCATGGGAACTCCCACGGGCGGCGCGGGACGCCGGACGAGTCGTTCTGCGCATTCCACGAGCGACTCCGCGAGCCGCAATGCCGAGCGGCCATCGCGGGCGGCCCAATCATCCGCCGCCCACTCGCCGAGCGCGGTCAGGCGGCGCGCGGCGAACGCGTGCCAGGGCTGCATCCAGAAGATCGCGCGCAGGAACAGCATCAGGACCGCGTGGCGCGCATCGCCGCGGACGACATGCGCGAGCTCGTGCGCCAACAACACCCGGCGCTGCTCCGCGTCGAGTTGATCGGCGACCCAGGCCGGCATGATCATCGCGCCGATGGGAAGTACGACCGGCCCGCTCCAGGCACCGGAGACCCAGAGCCGCGGAGTTCGGACCTGGCGCTCGGCGCAGAGTGTCTGGAGTTCAGCCGCCAGCGACGCCGGTGGGGCACGCAGCGTGCGCAGCCGTCGCGCCACGCTCAGCATGTTGAAGCCCAGCCGGACCAGTCCGATCGCCGCGCCGACCAGCCAGATCGGGACGAGCGCGCGCCAGAGTCGGCCGAGCCATGGCGACAGCACCCGTGTCGCCGTGCTCGTGGCGGACTCCATCGTCCGCTCCCATGCCGCCAGCACCGGGGCGCTGACGTTGCGCAGCACGCGCGCATCCTGGGGTGAGTCGGCGTCCAGTTGCGCGCCCGCCAGCGTGACGACGTGACGAGGCGAACGCACCAGCCACGTGCTGGCGCCCGCCATCTGCAGAGAGGTCGTGAGGAACGCACCGACCAACGCCACTCGCCAGGCGAACTCGCGCACGGGCGTGCCACGCAGGATCCGGGCTCGCTCGAGCAGCCACACTGCGGCCGACAGCAGTGTGCTGTGCAACAGGTACGTGGCCAGCGCGAAGGTCAGCGCGTATCCGGGCTCAATCACGCTTCGCCGCCTTGAGCCTCGCGCGCAGCTTCTCGAGGTCGCCGGGGGCCAACTCATCTTCGCGGACCAGATGCGCCACCAGCGCCTTGGCGTCTCCCTGGAACAAGCTCTCCAACAGGTCCGCGACCATCGAGGTTCGCACCGCATCCTCGGTGACGAGGGCGCGATACACCAACTGCCGGCCATCGAGCCGGTGTGTCACGACCCCGCGCTTCTCGAGCCGCGTGAGCAGCGTCGCGACCGTGGTGTGCGCGAGCGCACGCTCGGCCTGGAGCTCCTGTGCGACGTCCGCGACCGAGGCCTCGCCACGCCGCCACAGCGACCGCAGGATCGCGATCTGCAACTCGGACAACTGCACCGGCTCACGCATCGACCCTCCCGTTCTCGTGTCTACTACGACTGTAGTACTACAACCGTAGTAGATGGGCCCGGCCAGGGTCAAGGGCATTCATGACCGATTCCGTCGGGTGCGCGCCGCGCGCGGTCGGGACGGGTCCGGCCGGCCGACATGAACAGGGCCCAGGGGCGCTCACGCGGCCCCGAAAACCGACCGGCCGAACGCGCGGGGCGTCCGGCCGGGGTGCGAGCATCCTTGCCCGCGTGTTGCACGAGAGCCGTCAGTGCTCCTCGTGAGCCTGGCCTTCTTCCCTGTAGGCCAGGTGTCCCTCCAGGACGTGGATGCCGATCATCGCGGCAAGCGTCGCTTCGGGGACGTGCCCGAGTTCCAGCTCGAGCGTGCGTTCGCGACCGCCGCGCGCCACGATCACGGCCGCCTTGTCGCCGTCCTTCCAGCCCTGCTTCCAGCCGGCCTTGCTGGCGAACCACAGCTGCGGGTCCA
>JBEBGT010000392.1:0-3927 GCA_040081365.1 Candidatus Eiseniibacteriota bacterium
GGGGATGGCCTTCGATGTTACCCCGCCGCTCCCGCCCCATGCCACGGAGTCGTCAAACGCGGTCCTCACGTGGGCCGCGCGCGGGCGACCGCTTGCGGATCGCCCGCCGCCTCACACCTCGATGCTGCCGCTCATGTACTCCACGGCATGCCCGGCGATCCACACGCGCGGCGCGGCGTGCGTGACCCATAGCTCGCCGCCGCGCTTCGACACCTGGCGCGCGAACAGCGTGGGCCGGCCCAGCCGGCGCGCCCAGTACGGCGTGAGCTGGCAGTGCGCCGAGCCCGTGACCGGATCTTCGTTCACGCCGGCCTGCGGCACGAAGTAGCGCGACACGAAGTCGCAGTCCGAACCGGGGGCGGTCACGATCAGCCCGAACGCCGGCAGAGTGGCCACCTTTGCGAAGTCGGGCGCGAGCGCGCGCACCTGAGCTTCATTCTCGAACACCGCCATGAGCTTGGTGCCCTGCCAGACCTCGGCCGGCCGCAACCCCACGGCCGCGGCCACCGCGTCCTCGAGCGGCACGCGCCCGCAGGGGAATTCGGGGAAGTCGAGCACGAGCCGCTCGGTGGCGTGATCGAGTGTCACGTGCAACGGACCGCTCTTCGAGGCGAATCTCACGCGCTCGCGCGTGGGCTCCAGATGCTCGAACACCACATAGGCGCTCGCGAGCGTGGCGTGCCCGCACAGATTCACCTCCTGTGTGGGCGTGAACCAGCGGATCGTGTAGTCGCGGCCGACGGGTGCGATGAACGCGGTCTCGCTGAGGTTGTTCTCGGCGGCGATGGCCTGCAGCGTGGCATCGTCGAGGGCGTGATCCATCGCCACCACGGCCGCGGGGTTGCCGGCGAAGGGCCGGCTCGCGAACGCATCGACCTGCCATAGCCGCAGCGGCTTCATGTCTACCTCCCGAACAGCGAATCCGACCACGCGTGCACGTGGTGCGCGGCGCGCTTCACGAGTCCCGGCGCCTGCTGCGCGCCGCCGTGCGTCCACCACCACAACCCGGCCACGAGCAGCACGAACGGCAGCAGCATGGCGAGCCGCGTGACCACGAGGAACGTCCACGCCCACCACGGCATACCGTCCTGGAACCAGGGCTTGCGCTCGCGCTCTTCCATGGCGCGGACGATGCGACGGGCGCGCGGAATCGGCAAGCGCGCCGAAGCCTCGCGGCCTCACACCAGCGGATCGGGCTCCACGAGCTCGATGCGGCGCCACGCCCCGGACACGAACCGCCACGTGAGGACGCCGCCCAAGAGCCCCAGGTACACGATGATGCAGCCGATCGCGGTGAGTGCGCCGCCCCCTCGCACGGTCACCACGTACCACGACAGCGGCATGAACACCGCCCACGCCAGCACGAGCCGCGCCCACATGCACCACGTGGTGTCCCCCGCGGCGCGCAGTGCTTCGCCCACGGTGATGCCGAACGCATCGAACAGCTGCCAGCCGGCCGACAGCATGAGCATGGGCGCGCCGATGCGCATGAGCTCGGCGCCGTCGGGGCCCGAGGCGAACATGCGGATCACCGTGTGCGGCACGAGCAGGTACACCACGCCGACCGCCATCATCCACAGCGCGCCGCGCGTGAGCGTCATGCGCAGCAGGCGCGGCGCATCGTCGCGGTCGCCACGCCCGATGGCCTGCCCCACCAGCACCGCGCCGGCCGAGGCGAGCCCGAACGCGGGCATGAACGCGATCGAGTTCAATTGGAGGATCGCGTTGAGCGCGGCCAGGACCGGCGTGCCGAGCTTCGCGACCACGGCGTTCAGGAACAGCGTGAACGCCGAGATCTCCATGAACCAGTTGAGTCCGTTGGGAATCCCGAACCGCAGCATGCGGACGAACTCGGTGCGGTGGAGCGCGAGCTTCACGCCCGCGCCGAGCTCGCGCTGGCGTTGCGCGAACGCCACCAGCAGTAGCGTCAGGCCCGCCACGGTGGCGAGCCCGCTGGCCAGCGCTGCACCGCGCACACCCATGGCGGGCGCGCCCAGGTGGCCGTAGATGAACACCCAGTTGAGCGCCACGTTCGCCACCATGGTCACGGTGCTGGCACGCAGGCCGACCTTGGTGTCGCCCAGTCCGCCGAACCACGCGCTCAGCGCCTCCATGCCCACGAACGCACCCAGCGACCACGTGCGGTACTGCAGGTAGCCGGTCATGCCGGCCGACATGCCGGCGGGGAACCCGAACCAGCCGACGGCCGTACCGATGAACGGCGTCGCGACCAACGCGAGCACGGTGGTGATCACCGCCAGTACCAGTCCGTAGAAGCCGAAGCGCCGCGCGGCCACCAGATCGCCGCGGCCCTGCAACTGCGCGGCGAAGCTCTGCACGATGTACACCGTGCCCATGGGCAGGATGCCCACCGAGAACAGGTTGATCGCGCCGGTGGTCACGGCGGCCAGCGCGTCCGACCCGAGGCTCGCGCTCATCAACGCATCCGCGAGCCCGACCACGGTCTGCGTGGAGCGGGACAGGATCACGGGCCACGCCAGCGTGAACAGGTCGCGCGTGCCGGCGCGTCCCGCGGGCGGCGTCACCCGATGCGCTCCCACACGCGCGTCGCGCATTCGCGCGCGCGTGCGGCGACCTCGCGTTCGTCCACGGTCACCAGCACGCCGTTGTCCATGACCACGTTGCCCGCGACCATCGCACCCGAGACGTTCGAGCGCAGCAGCCCGGTCCACAGGTGCTGTGCGAACGTGCGGTTCGACAGTTCAGTGGCCGAGCGATAGTCGAGCATGATCAAGTCGGCCGGTGCGCCGGGCTCCAGCACGCCCAGTGATTCGCCGAAGTGATCCGCGGCCCAGCGCGCGCCGTGCACGAACAGCCGCCGGTAGTGCGCCTCGGCCATGCGCGGCGCGAACGCGCCCTCGGGAAGCGGCGGCGCGTTGGCGCCGTCGTCGCTGCCCCACGCCAGGTCGGTGTCGCGCATGAGCGCGGTGCTGGCGTGCGAGCCGCTCGCCGACAACGAATCGCCGCGCTCGCGCAGCGCGCCCAGCAATCCGCGCGGCGCGCGCTCGGCGTGCGCCCACATGGCGGGCATGGCATCGAGTGGTAACAGGTCCGCACGCTCCCAGCGCGCCGCGGGCGTGAGGTCGAGCGCCAGGTCCACGTGCAGCGCGTAGCGCCCGCCCGCGGCCTCCATGGCCTCGGTGAGCAGCGTCTCGATGCCGTGCAGCGACGTGGCTTGCACGCCGAGCATGCCGCGCAACCGGCCGCGGCCCTTGCGCGCCAGCTCCTTGGCGAAGCCCACGCTCTCGTCGATGGCCGCACGGCGTTCGAGCGGCGTGTCGTCCTCGGCGGCACCGTAGCAGGTGGCGACGCGCGCGCCCACGCGGTCGGCGGCACCCATGACCTCGGACAGCGACAGGTCCAGGCACGCGCCCGAGCGATGGAAATCGACCACCGTCGTCACGCCATGATGCAACCCTTCGACGAGCGCGGCACTCACCGCCTGCGACACGTCCTCGGTGCTCAACGCGCGGTCATACGCGCGCCACTCGGCCGGCGTGCGCAGGCCCAGCCCGCGCGCCAGGTGCCGCGCCAGATGGGCGTGCGTGTTCACGAAGCCCGGCATCACCACGCGGTCGCGCGCGGGCCACAGCGTCTCGTCGGGATAGGCGTGCGCCAGGTCGCCCGCACCTGCGATCTGCGCGATGTGCGAGCCGACGATGCGCACGCCGGCGTTCTCGTACACCTTGGGTTCGGCGCCACCGGTGATCACCGTGCACGGCCCCACGATCATCGCGTCGTCCCTCCCGGTTCCCGCACGCGACCGCTCACGCGGCCGCCCCCGCCATACCCGCCCGCTGCAGCAGCGCCTGGGCTTCACGCGCGGCCTCGGCGGTGCAGCGCTCGGCATCCAGGTTCAGGTAGCGCCCGCGCTGGTAGAGCGCGCGGCCGTCCACCATGGTGAGC
>JBEBGT010000393.1:0-3875 GCA_040081365.1 Candidatus Eiseniibacteriota bacterium
GCCCCGAAGCCCGCGGCGAGCAAACCGGTGACGCCCGCCGCCGCCAAGGACGCCGGCTTCGATGACGTCGCGCTCGATGCCATCGCCGCGATGGTGAACGACGAGCCGATCCTGGCCAGTGACGTCGAAGAGCAGCTGTTCCAGTTCGTGCAGCGCGCGCAGATCCGCCCGGACTCGGCGCAGGTCGACACGCTACGCCGCCAAGTGCTCGAGCAGTTGATCGACGACAAGGTCATCCTGCTCGAGGCCAAGCGTCAGGCCATCACGGTGAACCCGGCCGAGGTGAACAAGCAGGTCGAGGCCGCCATCGCCGACGCCAAGCAGCGCCTGGGCGGCGAACAGGCGTTTGCCGAGCAGCTCGCGCGCGAGAACATCACCGAGGAGCGTCTGCGCGAGCGCTTCAAGACCGACGCCGAGCGCCAGATGCTGGGGCAGCGCGTGGTGCAGAAGTCCATCCCGCGCCGCACCGTGCCGCAGGCCGAGGCCGAGGCGTGGTTCCAGGCGCACAAGGACAAGTTCCCCAAGGTACCGCCGCAGTTGCGCTTGCAGGTCATCCAGTTGGTCCCGGCGCCGGACTCCGTCACGCTGGCCGCGGCCAAGGCCAAGATCGAATCCGTGCGCAAGCGCATCCTGGCGGGCGAGAAGTTCGCCAAACTCGCGGCCGACGTCTCGGATGACCAGAACACGTCGAAGTCGGGCGGCGACCTGGGCTTCTTCCGCCGCGGCCAGATGGAAACGGCGCTCGAAGACGCCGCATTCGCGCTGCCCGAGAGCAAGTTGTCGGCCGCGGTCCGCTCGCCCTACGGCTGGCACCTGATCGAGGTCATGGAGCGTGACACCGTGCGCAGCCCCGCGGGTAAGGACTCGCTCGATGCGAACGGCCTGCCGATCGTGGAAGTGCACGCACGTCACATCGTGGTGAAGGTCACGCCCAACGACGCCGACATCGACCGTACGTTCGAGACCGCCAAGAAGGTGCGCGAGCAGGCCGCCAAGGGTGGCGACTACGGCGCGCTGGTGAAGCGCTACAGCAACTATCAGGGTCAGGCCACACCGGACGGCGACATCGGCTTCGTGAGCTTGAGCGTGTTCTCGCCCAACATCCGCGGCGGAATCGCCGACCTGAAGCCGGGCGAGGTCAGCGAGGTGCTGCCGAACGCGCAGGGCTTCAACATCTTCAAGATCGTCGACCGCAAGCCGGAGCGCGAGTACGAGGTCGCTGAGATCAAGGAAGAGCTGCCCGAGGCCGTGGCCCAGGCGCAGTTCAAGGAGAAGTACGACGCGTGGGTGAAGACCCTGCGCGCCAAGGCGCAGATCGAGTACCGCAACCTGTAACACCGTCGCGCAACGACGCGAAGGGACGCCACGAAGGGACTGCCCACGCAGGGACTGCCGAAACCGGGCACGCAGCCAGGAGGCGCGATGATCTCATTCGAGCACGTGACGAAGCGCTATGGAGAGCGCCTCGCGCTCGACGACGTGACATGGCGCATGGACGAGGGCGAATGCGCCGTCGTCCATGGCCACAGTGCCGCGGGCAAGACCACGCTGCTGCGGCTCATCACGCACGAGACCCAGCCCACGTCGGGCGTGGTCACCGTGGGCACGTTCCGCGGCGGACGCCTGTCGCGCGTGCACCGCGCGCTGCTGCGCCGCACCATCGGCGTGATCTACGAGGACTTCCGGCTGCTGCAAGATCGCAGCGTGTACGACAACGTGGCGCTCGCGCTCCACATCGCCGGGCAGTTCGACGACGCCGACGTGGCGCCCAAGGTGAAGCGCGCGCTGGCCGAGGTCGGGCTCGAGGCGCATCGCGACCTGCTGCCGGCCGAGCTGTCGTTCGGTGAACGCCAGCGCTGCGCCATTGCGCGCGCGATCGTGAACCGCCCCGCGCTGATCCTCGCCGACGAGCCCACCGGCGCGCTCGAACCCAAGAGCGCGGCCGAGGTGCTGTCACTGCTGCTGCGCATCCACCGCGAGGGCGCCGCACTGCTGCTGGGCACCACGCGAACCGAAGTGGCCAACGCCATGAGCGGCAAGCACTACGAACTGGCCGACGGTCGCCTGCGCGAGAGCGGCACGGCCGCCGCGGCCACGGGCTCCATGGCCTACATGCCACCCGCCGCCAAGCCCGCCCCGCCGGGCCCGCCCGCGACCGGCGGCACGAGTCCCGACCTGTTCGCGCCGCCCGGCGGAGGAGCCTGAGCCATGCACCTGCACCACTGGCGTGAAGCCTGGCGCGTGTTCCGCTCGCACCGCGGGCTCGCCGTGACCTCGATCGTGTCGCTGGCCGCCGCGCTCACGCTGTGCGGCATCTTCGTGCTGCTGGACCACAATGCCCGCCAGGCGCTGCACGCGATCGGCGACCGGCGCGAGATGGTGGTGTACCTGAAGGACGGCGTGAGCGACACCGACCTGGCCACACTGCAGGACAAGGTGCGCCAGTACTTCGGCGAGCCCACGTACGTGAGCCGCAAGCAGGCGTGGCAGGAGTTCTCCGAGCAGATCGGCGATCCCGACCTCTTGAGCGGTGTGGACGAGAATCCGCTACCGGCGTCGCTGCGTGTGCGCTTGAAGCCCGAGCTTCTGAGCTTCGCCGCCATGGAACAGGCCGCCAAGCAGGTGTTGGAGTTCCCCGAGGTCGAGGACGTGCGCTATGGGGCCGAGTACGTGCGCCGGCTGGACGACTTCTCGTCGGGCCTGCGCGCCACCACGATCACCGTGGGAGCACTGGTGGCGCTGGCGATCGTGCTGGTGCTGTACAACACGCTCCGGCTCACCGTGCTGGCGCGCCGCCAGCAGGTCGAGATCATGTTGCGCATGGGGGCCAGCGACCGCTTCATCGCCACGCCCTACATCTTCGAGGCCCTGCTGCAGACCGCCATGGCCGCGGTGGCCGCACTGCTGCTGCTGTTCGCGCTACAGCAAGCCCTCGCCGGCCGGCTCACCGGGCTCACGTTCCTGCCGTGGTCGTGGGCACTGTCGTTCGTGGGCGCGGCATTGGTGGTGGCGTGGGTGGCCTCGGCCGCAGCGCTCACGCGCATCCTGCGAGTCGTCGGGTCGTGAGCCCGTCACTGTTCGCGCGCCTGCATCGCGCCGTCACGCGCCCCGCGTTCCTGCGGGCGGGCGTGGTGGCGTTGCTGGCCCTGGCCGTGGTGCCGGTGCGCGCGCAGGACAGTCTGGAGGCCGCGAAACGCCAAGAGCTGGAGCTGATCCGCCGCCAGGCGCAGGAGAAGCGCGCGCAGGCCGGTGCACTGAAAGGTCAGGAGACGCGCGCGATGGGCGTGTTGAAGCGCACCGAGCGCGAGCTCAACACCACTCGACGCCGGCTGCGCCTGCTTCAGACGCGCCGCAACCGGCTGGACCAGCAGCTCGAGGTCACGCGCGCCAACCTGCAACGCAGCGTCGAGACGCTGCAGATGCAGCGCCGACGGCTGGCCAAGCGCCTTCGGCACATGTACATGGTCGGGCCCGCGCGCGAACTGGAGTTCCTGATCAGCACGCGCTCGTTCGCCGGGCTCATGATGCGCTGGGACTTCCTGCAGATGGTGGCGGAACAGGACCGGCTGCTGCTCGACAACGTGCGTTCCGAGAAGGAACACGTCGAGGCCAACGAGAACGCGCTGGAGCGGAACCTGAAGCAGGTCTCGATCACCGCCAAGAAGACCACGGTGGAATCGAGCAAGCTCGCCGGATTGCGCCGTCAGCATGCCTCGACCGTGAAGCAGATCCAGTCTAAACGCGAGGAGTACGAAGCCGCCGCCGCCGAACTCGAGCGCAGCGCGCGCGCGCTGCAGGGCCTGTTGGCACGCCTCGAGCGCGCCCGACAGGCTGAGGCCAACAAGGCGCGCGTCGAAGGCCGCAACCCGCAGCCG
>JBEBGT010000394.1:0-3866 GCA_040081365.1 Candidatus Eiseniibacteriota bacterium
CCCGAGCACCCGTCGCGCCTGGCCGACCCGGCACCACTGCCGGACGACCTGCCCGACGAGAAGCGCCTGCGGCCCGAGTCGCTGGGCGAGTTCGTGGGGCAGTCGCAGGTGCGCGAGCAGCTGGGCATCTTCCTGGCCGCGGCCCGGCAGCGCGGTGAGGCCATGGACCACGTGCTCTTCCACGGGCCCCCGGGCTTGGGCAAGACCACGCTCGCGAGCATCGTGGCGCACGAACTGGACGTGGAGATCACGCACACGAGCGGCCCGGTGATCGAGCGCCCGGGCGATCTTGCAGGCCTGCTCACCAACCTGGGTCCGCGCGGCATCCTGTTCATCGACGAGATCCACCGGCTGTCGCCCGTGGTCGAGGAGTACCTCTACTCGGCGCTGGAGGACTTCACGCTCGACATCATGCTGGATCGCGGCCCCAGCGCGCGCAGCATGAAGCTGACGCTCGACCCGTTCACGCTGATCGGCGCGACCACGCGCTCGGGACTCCTGTCGGCGCCGATGCGCGCGCGCTTCGGCGTGACGCTGCGCATGGACTTCTACCGTGCGGACGACCTCACGCACATCGTCAAGCGTTCGGCCGGCATCATGGACACGCGCATCGACGACGATGCGGCGCACGAGATCGCGCGCCGCTCGCGCGGCACGCCGCGCGTGGCGAACCGCCTGCTGCGCCGCGTGCGCGACGTGGCGCTGATCAAGGCCGACGGTGGCATCACGCTGGCGGTGACGCGCGATGCGCTGCGCCTGCTCGAGGTCGACGAGCGCGGCCTGGACGAGATGGACCGCCGCATGCTGGACGGCTTGATCCAGCGCTACGACGGCGGCCCGGTGGGCCTGCAGTCGCTGGCGGTGGTGCTGGGCGAGGACGCCGGCACGCTGGAAGACGTGTACGAGCCGTTCCTGGTGCAGGAGGGCTTCATCCGCCGCACCGCGCGCGGCCGCGAGGCCACCAAGCTGGCTTACACGCACCTCGGGCTGCCGATCCCGGCGCGGCTCACGGCGGACGTCGTGGCCGAGCAGCCCGAGCTGCCGTTTTCCTGAGCAACGCATGAGCTTGCTTGTGTGCGCTGCTCGACCTGCCGTCCGCCGCACGCGATGACGCCCGACGGGACCGCGTCCGAGGCCTCGCGTCTCATGCGCCTGCTCGACTACGAGCTGCCCGAAGCGCTGGTGGCGCAGCATCCGGCGGCTCGCCGCGAGGACGCGCGGTTGCTGGTGGTGGATCGCGCCGCGAACGCGCAGCGCGATTCGCGCTTCGCCGAACTGGGTGCGGTGCTACGGCCGGGCGACACGCTGGTGGTGAACGAGACGCGCGTGCGGCCCGCCCGGCTCATGCTGCAGCGGCCGACCGGCGGCCGCGTCGAGATGCTGTTCGTGCGCCCCGCGGGCGATGCGAGCGGCGAGGGCGCCTGGCAGGTGCTGGCCAAGCCGGCCAAGCATGCGTCCGTGGGCGCGCGGCTCGCCACTCCGGATGGCGCACTGGTGGTCGAGGTGACGGCCCTGGGCGAACAGGGCGAGCGCACGGTGCGCGTGGCGCACGGTTCGCTGGACGCCGTGCTGCGCGCGCAGGGCGAGATCCCGCTGCCGCCCTACATCCGCCGCGCCCCGGGCGCCGACGACGCCGAGCGCTACCAGACGGTGTACGCGCGCGTCGAAGGAGCAGTCGCCGCGCCCACGGCCGGGCTCCATTTCTCCGAGAAACTGCTGGCTTCGCTCGAGGCCGCGGGCGTCAAGCGTGTGCCGGTGACGCTGCACGTGGGTCCGGGCACGTTCCGGCCGATCACGTCCGATGACCCGCGCGAGCACGTGATGGAAGCAGAATGGTTCGACGTGAGCGAGGCCGCGGCGGCCGAGCTGCGCGCCACGCGCGCGCGCGGCGGGCGGATCGTGGCGGTGGGTACCACCAGCGTGCGCGCACTGGAGTCCATGGCCGACGCCACCGGCGGCACGCTGGCGGCCGCGAGCGGTTGGACGCGCAAGTACATCGTGCCGCCCTACACGTTCCGCGCGGTGGACGCGCTGATCACCAACTTCCACCTGCCGCGCACGACATTGCTGCTGCTGGTGGCGGCACTGGCGGGCGAGGACACGTTGCGCGCAGCCTACGCGCATGCGGTGGCGGCGCAGTATCGGTTCTATTCGTACGGCGACGCCATGGTGGTGATCTGACCGTGGCGAAGCCCAAGCCGGCGTCCGCGAGCAAGCCGGTCGTGCCGCGTTCGCACACGGGCGACTGGCTGGCGACGGCTGGCGCTGCGCTCGTGATGCTGGCGTTCGCGGTGAGTCTCGTGTTCATCGTGCGCGGGCCGCATCAGGTGGGGGCGTTCGACGTGGAGTCGGACTTCTACGGCGGCTACGCGCCTGCGGCGGTGGACCTGGCGCACGGCCGCATGCTCAACGAGCACGGCCGGCTGCCGGCGCTGTATGGCTTCGTGGGGCCGCTCTACCCGGCGCTGCTCGCGGCGGGTGGGGTCGCGCATCCCGACGTGTTCGAGGTCGCGGAGTCGCTCTCGGTGCTGGCGGCGGTGGTCACGCTGCTCGCGTGGTTCCTGCTCCTGCGCCGCCGGCTGGGCGCGTTCGCGGGCTTCGTGGCCATCGTGTTGCTCGCCACGAACCCGGTGTTCCTGCGCTACGGCTACTCCGTGACCACCGACGCCACCGCGCTCATGTTCCAGTCGCTCGCCATGCTGCTGTGGTGCACGAGCGCGGGCACCGCGGCCGCGCTCGGGGCGGGGGCCCTCACGGGGTTGGCGCTGCTCACGCGCTACAACAGCGTGTACCTGCTGCCGGCCGCGGCACTGGTGCTGTTCACGGGCGGCACCGAGCACCGCGAGCGCGGTCGCGCACTGGCGTTCTACGCGCTGGGCGCGCTGGCGTTGGCGCTGCCATGGCAGGTGTTCGCGCGCACGCACGGCGGCGAGATGCAGTTCCACCAGTTGCTGGCGTTCGACGTGTACGCGCGAGCGCAGGGCATGGACTGGGACGCGTTCCTGCAGAACGTCTGGCCGCGCTACGAGCACGCACCCATGACCGTGCTCACGAGCGATCCCGCGCGCGTGGCGCGCCGGCTGTTGTTCAATCTCACCGATCACGCTCGCAATGACGCACGCTTGTTGCTCGGCATGCCACTCGCATGGGCGGCGGCGCTGATGCCGCTGCTGGCGATCTTCGACCAGCGTGTCCGGCGCGCAGCGCCGCTGGTGGGCGCGGGCATGCTGGCCTATCTGGCACTGCTGCCGGCCGCGCACAATGAGCGCTACTCGCTCATGTTGCTGCCGTATGCCGTGGCCATGGCGGCGGCCACGCTCACGGTGTGGCCGTGGGCCCGCTCGGAGGCCGTGCTGATGCGTGCGGCCCGCGTGGCGGTCGTGGTCGCGCTGGCGGTGCCGGCGGCGCGTGCAAGCCTGAAGCTGCAATCCTACGTGCTCGACCAACAGCCGCTCGAGACGCTGCGCTGCGCGGAACGCCTGCGCGCGTTGGCCCGCAGCGGCGATCGTGCGGTGGCGCGCAAGCCCAACTTCGCGTTCCATGCCGGGGTGGGAGCGGTGTACTTCCCGCCGGTCGATAGCTTGCCTGCGCTGGCCGCGCACATGCGCGCTGAACACGCGCGCTGGTTGTTCTTTTCCACGGCCGAAGCACAGCTTCGGCCGGCCATGGCGTTCCTGTTGGATACCACCGCGAACGTTCCCGGGCTCACCCGGCGCGCGGTCGAGCGCTCGGCCGCCAACCTGGACGGTCTCGACTGGCAGCGGCTGGCGGTGCTCTACGAAGCCGGCCCCGATTTCGGCACGGCGCCCACGTGGTGGAGCGACCCGCGCGAGCGCACGCTGCACACGCTACGCGGCATGGCGGCG
>JBEBGT010000395.1:0-3865 GCA_040081365.1 Candidatus Eiseniibacteriota bacterium
ACTGGGTGCGCGGTGTGGCCGACCAGCTCGCGGCCGACGGCTTCATCGCGGTGGCGCCGGACCTGATCTCGGGCCTGGGCCCCGGCGGCGGCGGCACGGATTCGCTCGTGAGCCGCGATGACGTGGTGAAGCTGGTGCGCCAGCTCACGCCCGAGGAGTCGGCCGCCCGGCTCGCCGCCGTGCGCGCCTGGGCCGCCACGGTCCCGTCCGCCAACGGCAAGCTCGGAACCGTGGGCTTCTGCTGGGGCGGCGGCCGCAGCTTCGCCTCGGCCGCCACGAACCCACCCCCGCAGGCGTGCGTGGTGTACTACGGCTCCGCTCCCGACAGCGCGCGATTGCTCGAAGTGCGCGCACCGGTCCAGGGCCACTACGGCGGAGACGACGCCCGCATCAACGCCACGCTCGACGCCACGAAGTCGACACTGGCCGGGTTGCACCGCACGTTCGAGCCGCACGTGTACGACGGCGCGGGGCACGGCTTCCTGCGCCAGCAGGACGGGCGCGGCGGCGCCAACCTCAAGGCCTCGCAGCAGGCCTGGCCGCAGACGATCGCATTCCTGCGCAAGCACCTGCGCTGAATCGCGCGCGACCGGGTCCGCATGCGCCGTGCGGACCCGGTCGTGTTCAGCGCGCGGCGGTGCTCTCGAGCAGTGCCGCGAGGTGCTGCTTCCAGCGCGCCGCCCAGGTGTGCGAGCCATGCCCGTGACCCTGTTCATCGGCCGGCAGCATCACGAGCCGTGCGTCCCGGATGCGCTGCACCTCGCGCTCGGCGATGCCCAGCTCGGGCGGATTGATGAAATCGTCCGCGGAGTTGATCCACACGAGCGGTGCCGTGATGGCCGCGAGCTGCGCGGACGGATCGTAGTCCGCGGACGCCGCCACCTGGTACAGCAGGTCATTCGCATCCAGTGCCGCCATGCGGCGTGCGGTTTCACGCGCGAGCCAGCGATCGGCCGAGTCGCGCGTTGCGAGCGCGGCCTGCATGGGCACCGGCGCGCTACCGGCCAGCAGCAGCAGGTCGGTCGCGGTGCGCAGCGCGCGCACGGGCGGACTCGCGTACTCCCCGCCCTGCCAGTCGGGATCGCTGCGGATCGCGTCCATGAGCATGGCGCGCCACACGCGGTTGCGTCCCACGATCGCGACCGGCTGGCAGGCCAGTGGCATGAGCGCGTCCATCATGCCCGGGTGCGTGACGCCCCACACGAAGGTGTGCATGCCGCCCATGCTGGTGCCCATCACCAACCGCAGGTGGCGCACGCCGAGCCCTTCGACCAGCAACCGGCGCTGCGCTTCGACCATGTCGGCATAGCCGTAGGCGGGAAATCGCATGTGCAGGCCATCGCTCGGCTTGCTCGATCGCCCATGTCCGATGCCGTCCGGCAAGACGAGGTAGTAGCGCGTCGTGTCGAGCGGCGCGCCCGGGCCGTAGAGTTCGTGGGCGAACTGCGGCGCCAGGAACTGGCGCCCGCTGCCGCTCGTGCCGTGCAGGATGAGCACGGCGTTCGTGATGCCACCCTGCGCGTCGCGCGCCGGCCGGCCCAACGTGAGCCAGTGCAGTCGCAACTCGGGCAGCGTCTCGCCCGAGGCGAAGCGGAAGTCGCGCAGCACGAAGTCGCCCTCGTGCGGCCGTTCGGGTGCCACCGGCGCGACGTGCGCCTGGCTGCGCGTCGCGGGCCGGGACGACGTGATGTGCACCTTCCGCGCGGTCTCGCTCGGCGCAGCGTGCGCCGGCGCCACGAGCCACACGCTCATGCCCACGACAGCCAGCCGCCGCCAGCGGTTCACGGACGCGCGCACCACCCCGGCATTCGCATTGTCCATCGCGTCTCCGACCGTCGGTCGATCGCCCGCGGCGACCGGATCACTTCAAGAACACGATCCGCCGCGTGAACGTCTGGCCATCCGCCTGCAGCCGGGCCCAGTACACACCCGGCGCCTGCGTGCGGCCGCCCTCGTCCTCGCCCTTCCAGGTGAGGTGGTACGCACCGGCGTCGCGTGCTCCGTGCGCGAGCGTGCGCACGCGCCGGCCGTCCACGGAGTAGATCGCGAGTTCGGCGGCACCCGGCTTGGCGAGCGCGAACGCGAGTTGCGTGGCACCGCGTGCCGGATTGGGCGCGGGCGACAGCAACAGCGTCCGCGCGGGCACCGCGGCCAGCACGCTGCTCGCGAGGCCGTCCGGGGCGAGGGCATGGTTCGCGGCGTCGCGCGCCAGCACGCGCTTGAGCTTCAGGCCGGTGTCGCCTTCGCGCTTCACGCGGAAGCGGAAGTTGGCGACCTCGCCCGCGCCGCTCAGGCCGGAACCGCGCACGCCCAACAGCGCGGCATCGGCCACGCCGGGGCGCGGCGACAACAGCACGCCGCCCTGCGACTCGGCGAACCCACCGCTCTCCTGCCCCACGGGTTCCAGCACGCCGGCATCCCAGGCCAGTTCGGCCGAGAAGCCCTGCATGCGGCCGCTCGCGTTCAGCTTGAGCACGGCGCGGATCTCGTCGCCCGCCTGCACCACTGGCGGGGCCTCGAGTTCGAACGACTCCACGATCGCCTTGGAGGACGAGCCGCCGGGCGCCGGTGCCACACTCGCCTGCGGGGTCGAGACGATCTGGAAGTTGAGCGAGAACAGGATGAGGTCCTCGAAGTCGATGAGGTCGTCGGTCGTGGGCCGCGAGGTCGGCAGTCCGTCGATCGTGGGGCCGACGTCCAGGTAGGCGACACTGTCGGACACGAGCGTGGCCCCCGAGATCCCGTAGTGCGCGCCGAGCAGCGACACGTCCTCGACGCCGACGCGGTTGTTGCCGGCGCCACGCACGCTGCTGTTGGAGACGTCGCCCAGATGGTAGTCGAGCGCGCCACGCGTCCGGTTCGAGACGGCGGAACGGTTGCCGCACGAGTCCGTGAGGAACGCCACGTAGTGCCAGGAGCCGCGCACCGGCGGCACGTCGACCACACCCGGGACGGCGGCGGCACTCACCAGCGTCCACGGCGCCGCCGGCGCGAGCGCAGAATCGGGCGCGGCGCCGCCGAGATCGTCGTACTCGGGATAGCTGCCGAACGGCGCACGGTAGAGCGCCACGCTGCCGGGCAGCGGGTTCGTCCAGCTGAGCGCGATGTCGGTGCGGCCGTTGGTGCCATTGCCGCCCAGCACCTGTGCCGAGGCGAGATCCGTGATCGCGGGCGGCGGCGTTTGGCTGACCACCAACTGCGCCGGCGGACCCGGTTGTGCCGGCAGCGGCAGGTTGTTGCAGTCCTTCACGCGGCACTCGGTGACCGTGATGTCGCCCGAACCGTCGCCGGCGACCGTCGCGACGTCGACCGTGAACAGCACGCCACCACTGTCGGGTCCGCACGGCGCACCGAGCAGTGCCTGGTCGACCGTGTACGAACCGCCGCCGTTGTCGATCACCTGGAACGTGTGGTTGGCGTAGGCCGAGAGCCAAGTCCCGAAGTGGATGCTCGAGCTGGGCGCGCCGGGCGTGCACAACGTGAAACGGGGATCGAGCTGGAAGGTCACGTGGGCACCCAGCGTCGACACGGTGTCTCCGCGCTCATACACGAACGGCACGCTCACGCACGTGCGGTTCGCGGACAGGCACAGCCCCTCGGTGCGCGCCACGATGCGCGAGATGGCGGGATCGGTGAACACGGGCAGGGTGTACACCTCGCTGCCCACGCAGTCGAAGGCATCCACGGCGCTCACGGTGAACACCGCCACGCCCGGCCCCACGGGCGTACCGGTGAGCTCGCCGCTGGGCGACAGGCTGAGCCCCGCGGGCAGTACGCCCTGCGTGACAGCCAGGTCGTACGGCGCATTGCCGCCGGCTGCCGTGATGGTCATGGAGTACGGCACGCCGACCTGCGCGTCCGGCAG
>JBEBGT010000396.1:0-3852 GCA_040081365.1 Candidatus Eiseniibacteriota bacterium
ACGACCTGGCGCGCGATGCGTTCGCGAGCGGCTCGCTCGAGCGCGAGGCGGTGCTGCACACGCCCGGGGCCGGCGACGTGCCGGTGCTGCTCACCGCGCATCGCTTCGGCCGTCCCGCGTGGGTGCTGGTCACGCTGCACGACCTCACCAGCATGCGCCGCATGCAGCAGGAGCTACGCCGCAACGAACGCCTCGCCACGCTCGGCCAACTCTCGGCCGGTGTGGCGCACGAGATCCGCAACCCGCTGGCCGGCATCGGCACCAGCGCGCAGGTGCTGCTGCGCCGCTTCGATGCGGGCGACGACCGCGCGCGCTTCGTGCAGGTCATCCTCGACGAGGTCGCGCGGCTCGACCGCATCGTGACGAGCCTGCTCCAGTACGCGCGCCCGCGCCAGCCCGAGCTCCGGGCCGTGCGGCTCGCGGACTGCGTGCAGCGCGTGGTGGGGATGACGCTCGAGAACGCGCAACGCCAGCTCGTGGACATCGAATCCGAAGTGGCGCCGCGCCTGAACGCGGTCTACATTGACTCCGACCTCGTGCATCAGGTGCTCTTGAACGTCACGCTCAACGCGCTGCAGGCCATGCCCGCCGGCGGCACGTTGCGCTACGAAGTGCGGCACATCCGCCGGCGCCGGCCGCCGCGCGGGCCGGGCCGACGCTCCGAAGATCGCCGGCGCGCCGACGACCGCCGCAAGGCGGCCGACCGCAAGGTGTCGCCGTGGATCGAGATCCAGCAGGTGCGTGTCATCGACACTGGCGTGGGCATCCCGCGCGGCACATTGGCCAAGCTGTTCGACCCGTTCTTCACGACCAAGGCCTCGGGCACCGGGCTTGGCCTCAGCATCTCGCAGACCATCATGCAGGAGCACGGCGGTTCGATCGCGGTCGACAGCAAGGAAGGCCGCGGCACCACGGTGCTCCTCAACTTCCCGTTGGAGAAGCGAAATGGCGAAAGGCGACAGCTCGACCCGCGCTCAGTCGAAAGGCACGCTGCTCGTCGTCGATGACGAGCGGGCCCTGCGCTTCAGTATCGGCGAATGGGCGCGCGACGAAGGTTACGCCCCGCTCGAGGCCGCGACCGGCCGCGAGGCGATCGAGGCCGTGCGTGAGCGCGGTGTGGATGCCGTCGTGCTGGACCTGCGCCTGGGCGACGAGGACGGCCTGCGCGTCCTGAAGGACCTGCGCGAGCTGGACCCGTCGCTGCCGGTGGTGATGCTCACGGGGCATGGCACGGTGGAGCAGGCGGTGCGCGCGATCCAGCTCGGCGCCTACGACTTCATGCTCAAGCCGCCGGACCTCGACCACCTCGGTGTGGTGCTCGACCGCGCGCTCGAACATGCGCGCCTGCGCCAGGAAGTCACGCTGCTGCGCGAGACCGCCAAGGGCAACCTCACGATCGTCGGCGATTCCGACGGCTTGAAGGCCGCGCTCAACCGTCTGGAACGCGCGGCCAAGGCCAGCTCGTCCACGGTGCTCATCCACGGCGAGACCGGTTCCGGCAAGGAACTCATGGCGCGCTACCTGCACGAGCACAGCGCGCGCGCGGGCGGGCCGTTCGTGGAGCTCAACTGCAGCGCCATCCCCGAGCAGCTGCTCGAGAGCGAGCTCTACGGCCATGAGCGCGGCGCGTTCACCGACGCCAAGCGCTTCCGCAAGGGCCTGTTCGAACTCGCCGACCGCGGTACGCTGTTCCTGGACGAGATCGGCGAGATGGCGCCGCAGTTGCAGGCCAAGCTGCTGCGCGTGCTCGAGACGCGCACGTTCCGCCGCGTCGGCGGCGCGGCCGACATCACGGTCGATGTGCGCGTCGTGGCGGCGACGCACCGCGACCTGCAGAAGCTGGTCGCCGAGGGCCGCTTCCGAGAGGACCTGTACTTCCGGTTGAACGTCGTGCCGGTGCTGGTGCCTGCACTGCGTGATCGCACCAGCGACATCCAGCCACTGGCCGAGCACTTCATCGCCCGCTTCTGCCGGGAACTCGGGCGGCCCACCGCACGGCTGCATCCGGCCGCGCTCGAGCGCATGACGGCGTATCGCTGGCCCGGCAACGTGCGCGAGCTGCGCAACGTCATCGAGCGCGTGGTGCTGCTCGAGGCCGAGGACGAGATCCGCGCCGAGCACCTGCCGGCCGAGATGTCGCATGCGGCCGCCCAGGTGGGCGCCGTGGCCGGGGCGGGCGATCCGTTCCCGGCGGGCGTCGTGCGACCGCTGGCCGACATCGAGAAGATGGCCATCGAGCACGCCCTGCGGGTGTGCGACGGCAACAAGACCAAGGCCGCCACGCTGCTCGGCATCGCCCGGCAGACCCTGAGAACGAAGCTCAAGGAATATGCCATCGGTGACGATGGAGAGGACAGCGACCCGGCTTGAGAGCCGGTCAAGAATCCATCGCCTGCGGCAGCGGGGCGGTGCGGAGTTGAGCGGCCGGGCGCCCCACGCGCCCGGCCTTTCGCTTGGCGCCCGGGTGGTCCAGTGGGTGCGGGCAGAAAACCCCAGCGCCCCGACCTCGACACGTCGGTCCGCCCTAAGGCGTTATTTCCCAGTGGGCTGGGGGGCGTGGCTCGTGTGATCCCGAGCTCCCGGCGCCGCCCACGGGACCGCTTCCGGCAGTCCTTTCCGGTTTGACCGCTAGCGTGGCATGGCGGGTGCAAAAAGCCCCGGTGAACCGCTGCACGCCACCCGTGACCGGAGCCGCTGAATGCCCCACATCCTGATCGTCGAAGACGAGCCGACGACGTCCTGGGCCCTCGCTGAAGGGCTCTCGGACGACGGTTACACGATCGACACCTTCCGCACCGGTGAGGAAGCGCTCGTGTGGCTGCGCGGACACCGCAGCGATCTCGTCATCACCGACTTCCGTTTGCCCGGCCTCTCGGGCCTCGAGCTCGCGCAGAAGCTGTCGCGCGGCCGTCATGCCCAGCCGGTGATCGTGGTCACGGCCTACGGCTCGCCCGAGACGGTGCGCGAGCTGGTGCGTGCGGGTGTCGCTGAGGTGTTCCCCAAGCCGTTCCACGTTGACGAGCTGCGCCGCGCCGTGCGCCGCGCACTGCTCACCAAGCCGGAGCGCCGCCGCTCCAGCCTGCGGAAGGCCGCATGAGCCCCCGGCTGCCGGCGCGCGTGCGCCAGCTCCCCGAGCGCGTGCGCATGGCCGCTGCGCTCGAAGCGCTGAATGAGACCGACCGTCTCGTGCTGACGCTGTGCCTGATCGAGGGCCTCACGTTGCTCGAGGCCGCCGGCGCGCTGCAGCTCACGGTGCGCGAGGCCGAGCGCCGCATGACGACCGCGATGGAAGCACTGACCCTGGAGATGGGCGTCCGCACGACGCTCCGGAGGGCTGCATGAAGCCGTTCGTCCCCGTCACCGCGCTCGCCGATCCGCGCCGGCCGATGCCGTCGGACCGCTCGTCGCGCCTGGTCGCCGCCGAAGCCGCGGTGCAGTCGCTCACGGCCGAGCAGCGCCGCCTTGAGCGCCTCGGGCTCGAGTGGCCGCTGGCGCGCACCGAACACCAGCTGCGCTATTGGCGCTTCGTGCGCGCCATGTGCGCGATCGCCGCGGAGGCCGCGTGAGCAAGCGTCCGTCGTCCAAGGCGGTCACGCCGTCGGGCATCATGAAGCTCGTGAAGTCGGACACGGCCGCGCCGGCCGAGTTCGGTGCCACGCACGCGTCCCAGTTGTCGCGCGCCCGTGTGCGCACGCTCGTCATCACGGGCGGCAAGGGAGCGGTCGGCAAGAGCAACCTCGCCGCGAACCTGGCCGTCGCCCTCGGGGAACGTGGTGCGCGCGTCGTGCTCGTGGACGGTGATCTCGCGCAGGCCAACCTCGACCTGCTGTTGGGCGTGCACCCGCGCTGGGA
>JBEBGT010000036.1:0-14450 GCA_040081365.1 Candidatus Eiseniibacteriota bacterium
CTACCTCACCAAGCCGTTCAGTCCGCGCGAGCTGGTCGCGCGCGTGAAGGCGCTGGTGCGGCGTTCGCGGCCCTCGGGCATGTCGCGCGCGATCGTGGCGGGCGTGCTGTCGGTGGACCTCGATGCGCGCGAGGTGCGCCTGCGCGACCAGGTGCTGGAGCTGACGCCGCGCGAGTTCGACTTGCTGGCGTTCCTGGCGCGGCACCCCGGCCGCGTCCTGTCGCGCGACGAGCTGCTGCGCAAGGTGTGGGGCTACGATTACGTGGGCGAGACGCGCACGGTCGATGTGCACGTGCGCCGGCTGCGCGCCAAGCTGGGCGAGGACAGCACCAGCATCGAGACCGTGCTGGGTTCGGGCTACAAGTTCGTGCTGGCGGCCACCGAGGCATGAACCTGTCGTTGCGTGCACGGCTGCTGGTCGTGCCCACGGTCGTGGTCGTGTGCGCGGTGGCCCTGCTCACGGCGCTCGAGCACGGCGCGCAGCGCCGCTGGCTGATCGAGCGTGAACAGCAGGTGCTTGCGCGCACCGCGTCCGAGGCCGCGCGGCACGCCGGCGCAACGGCTGCGGGCTGGGCGGACGAGGCCGAGTCGCTGGATGTGCGGCTGTCGGCCCGCATCACGGTGATCGCCGGCGATGGCCGCGTGCTGGCGGACTCGCGCGCGGACACCGCGCATATGGAGAACCACGCCACACGCCCCGAGGTCGCGGCGGCGCTCGCGGGCCGTGTGGGCTTCGGGGTCCGGCGCTCGGAGACCGTGGGCCAGGAGTTCCTGTATTGCGCCGTGCCGTTCGGTCACGCCGACGCCGCTGTGCTGCGCGTGGCGGAGCCGCTCGAGTTGGTCCGGTGGCTCGGGGACTCGCTCACCCGTGTGTCCGTGGCGGCTTCCGCGATCGCGTTGTTGGTGAGCGTGCTGGTGCTGGCGTGGGTGAGCGGGCGATTCGCGCGCCGGCTGCGCCGGTTGCAGCGCGTGGCGCGGCGCATCGGCGAGGGCGATGCCAACGCGCGCGCCCAGGAAGCTCCCGACGACGACCTGGGCCAGCTCGGCCGCGCGCTCAACCACATGCATCACGAACTCGACACGCGGCTCGAAGCGTTGCGCAGTGAACGCGACGCACGCGAGCGCATCCTGGCGCACATGAGCGACGGCGTGGCGCTGCTCGACGACGCCGACCGCGTGGTGCACGTGAACCATCGATTCGCCGAACTGCTGGCCGCACCGCTGCGGCCCGAGCCCGGGACGCCGTTCACGACCTTCACGCGCGTCCCCGACCTGGTCGAGATGGTGGGCTCCGCCCGTCGCGAGGGACGCACCGTGGAGCGCGAGCTCAAGCCGTGGACCACGCGCACCCAGCCCATGCGCGCCACGGTCACGCCGCTCGGCGGGCCCGGCCCCGGCCCGGTGTTGTTGGTGCTGCACGACCTGTCCGAGAGCGAGGCGTTGCAGCAGATGCGCCAGGACCTGGTGGCGAACGTCTCGCATGAGCTGCGCACGCCACTCACGTCGTTGCGCGGCTATGCCGAGACGCTGCTCGAGGGCGGGCTCGACGACGCCGAGCATCGCGAGTCGTTCGTGCGCATCATCCGCGATCAGGCGATCCGGTTGCAGGCGCTCGTGGAGGACCTGCTGTCGCTGGCGGAACTCGAACGCCCCGACCGCACGCTGCGCCGCGAACGACTCGACCTGCGTGCTCTGGCGGTCGAACAGGTGGGCGCTCAGCGGGATGCCGCGCGCACGGCGGGGCTCGAGCTCACGTTGCTGCCGGGCGCGCCCGTGCCGGTGGTCGTCGACCGCGTGCGGCTGTCGCAGGTGATCGCGAACCTCGTCGACAACGCGATCAAGTACACCGAGCGCGGCGCGGTGGAGGTGTCGCTGGGAATGCGTGACGGCCGTGCCTGGTGCGAGGTGCGCGACAGCGGCGCCGGCATCCCGGCCGAGGACCTACCCCGGATCTTCGAACGCTTCTATCGCGTCGACAAAGCACGTTCACGTGACAAAGGTGGTACGGGACTCGGACTTTCGATCGTGAAACACGCGATCGCCCTGCACGACGGTGCCGTGGCCGTGGAGAGCCGGCCGGGGGAGGGCAGTGTGTTTCGCTTCGAGCTGCCTGTCGCTCCCGAGCGCTGACCCCTCGGGCCGTCCAGAGTTTGGATTCTGCACCGACCGCCGCCCGTAGCGACTGGCGCGTTGTCATGACGGCCTCGAGCCGGGGTTCGCGGGCCGGACATTCCGTCACGCAACCTGTTCATTCGCGCCAATGTGGCGGGTGCCGTGCCGTTCGCGAGCGGGACCGCTTGGGGCGCGCGCCATCTCCTGCATCTTTTCCCGTGGGACATGCATCTGATACCGCGCGTTCACATGACGCGTGTTCCACTGTGCTCATCCGGACCGACGCGTACTCGTACCCGAGACCCCCCATGGACTCCATCACGACCTTGGATACCCCCGCTCGCGAAGCCAACGAGACCGTCGCTGCGAGCTCCCGCAAGCGCGGCCGCCCTCTCGAGATGTCCGCTGAGAAAGTGCTGATGCTGATCCGGGACAAGCATTCGGCCGGCAGCCTGTTCCGTGTCCACCGCGAGCAGCCCGCGCTCTACGCCCGTGCCCGCCGCCTGTTCGGCACCTGGGCGCAAGCGCTCAAGATGGCCGGCCTCGACCACACCCAGGCGCTGGCCGAGGCACGCCGCCGGTCGCTCGAGACGCGCCGCCGGGCCCGCACGTCGCCGCGAGGCTGAGCCGGCCTCGCCGACGCTGCCGGTTTGTTACACGGCGGTAACCTGCCGGATGGCGGCGCGAAACCGCATGCGCGGGAGCATGATGTCAGCCGGGAGTCTGCTGGCGATCCCGGCAACATGCGCCCCACGGCCCCTGCCCGCCGTGACGCGGCGCCGACCGAACCTCGAGCCGTCTGGAGGACGACTTGAAGCGATCCGTTCCCGCCCTGGCGCTGATCCTGGCCGCCTTCTGCATGATCTCCTTCGCCGCGCCCGCCAGGGCTGAAGATGCCGCCGACGACACCAGTGCCGTCACCCGCGCCGAACTCCAGGGGTTGCTCGACGGCCTGAACGAGCAGTTGCAAGTGCTGCAGTCCGACACCGACAAGCTCAAGCGCTTCAAGTTCTCGGGTTACCTGCAGGCCCGCACCGAGTTCAGCGAGGCCAGTAACGACTCGGTCCGCGTGAGTGGCTCGCCTGCGGCGTTCACCACGCCCAACAACACGCGCTTCTACATCCGCCGCGCACGCCTCAAGCTCACCTATGATTCCAGCCCGCTGTCGCAGGCGGTCGTGTACTTCGACGGCGGCACCGATCGCACGGTCCGGCTGCTCGAGGCGTACGTCACGCTGCTCGACCCGTGGACGCCGAACCATGACCACCAGCTCACCGCCGGCCAGTTCAACGTGCCGTTCGGCTTCGAGATCGAGCGCTCGTCCAGCGTGCGCGAGCTACCCGAGCGGTCGCGCGCCGAGAACGTCCTGTTCGCTGGCGAACGCGATCGCGGCGTGAAGCTCGAGAGCCAGTGGACGACGCAGCTCAAGACGACGCTCGCGGTGCTGAACGGCGGTGGCGTCAACAGCGCGGACTTCCCGAACACCGACCCCACCCGCGGCAAGGACGTCACCGCGCGCGTGCGCTGGTCGCAGGGGGTGTGGGATGCCGCGGCCTCCTACTACTGGGGCCGCCAGGTCACCGCACTCACCGGGCCCGACGTGTGGACCGACAAGTCGCGCGTGGGCTTCGATGCGCAGGGCTTCTGGTCGTTGCCGCGCATCGGCGGCGGTTCGCTGCGCGGCGAGCTCTACGCCGGCAAGGACGTCAACGCCGACTCGTTGCGCACGCTGGTCGTCGCGCCGACCACCGCGAACCCGGTGCGGCTGCTGCGCTCCGGTGCCAACAGCGCCCACCTGGCCACCGACATGCTGGGTTGGTACGTGATGGGCGTGCAGAATGTGGGCGACCGCTTCCAGGCGGTCGTGCGCTACGACGTGTACGACCCCAACACCGACCTCGACCACGACCAGTTCGCGCGTCTGAGCCTGGGGCTCAACGCGTTCTATGACGGCTTCACGCGGCTGACCGTGTCGTACGACGCCATCACCACCGACGCGGCTGTCGGCGCGGGCCGGTTCACCGACCCGCACGACAATCTGTGGACGCTCCAACTCCAGCACAAGTTCTGACCTCAGGAGGTCATGTGAAGCACGATATCCGCAAGCTCGTTCCGCTCGCCGCCACGCTGTGCACTCTCGCGCTCGTCTCATTCGCGGCTCGTCCGGCGCTCGCCGGCAAGGCCATCACGGTGAAGGGTTCCGACACGATGGTCATCCTCGGCCAGCGCTGGGCCGAGAAGTTCATGAACCTCAACGCCGGCCAGGTGATCATGGTCACCGGCGGCGGTTCGGGTACCGGCATCGCCGCTCTCATCAACGGCACCACCGACATCTGCCAGTCGTCGCGCGCCATGAAGCAGGACGAGAAGCTCAAGCTGCGCGACCGCTTCCAGACGCTCGGCGTGGAGGTCCCGGTGGCCAAGGACGGGCTGTCGGTGTACGTGCACGCCTCGAATGGCGTGAAGCAGCTGACCATCGACCAGGTGAAGGACATCTATCTGGGTACGATCACGAACTGGAAGCAGGTCGGCGGCAAGGACGCCACGATCATCCTGTACGGTCGCGAGAACAGCTCGGGCACGTACGGCTTCTTCAAGGAGCACGTCCTCGGCGGCCGCGACTTCTCGGCGCGGGTACAGACCCTGCCGGGCACGGCCGCGGTCGTGAACGCGGTCTCGAAGGACCCGAACGGCATCGGCTACGGCGGCGCGGCGTACGCCAAGGGCGTGGTCGACATGGCGATCCGCAAGGACGCCAAGAGCGCCGCGGTGCTGCCCACGGCGGCCACCGTGCATGACGGCAGCTACCCGCTGTCGCGCGAGCTGTACTTCTACCTGCGCAAGAAGCCGGAAGGTGACACCAAGAAGTTCGTGGACTGGGTCTTGTCGCCTGACGGCCAGAAGCTCGCCAGCGAAGTCGGCTACTTCCCCCTCCAGTAGTCGCGACAGCCCCCCACGATGAGCACGGTCCAGCCCCGCCGGCATGTCCGCGCGGCCCAGATCCGGCGCGAGCGCCTCATCGAGTTCGCGCTCCGGGCCTGTGCGTTCTCGGCCGTGGCCGGCCTCGTGCTCATCGTGGTGTTCGTGTTCAAGGAAGCCTGGCCGGTCCTGTTCGATCCAGAGACGCAGAAGGAAGCCAGCCTGCAGCGCTTCTTCGCCACGCCGCTCTGGCAGCCGGTGGGCGACATCCCCAAGTACGGCCTCATGCCGCTACTCACCGGCACGTTCAAGGTGGTGGCCATCGCGATGCTGTTCGCGGTGCCGCTGGCGGTGTTGGCCGCCGTGTTCAGTGCCGAGTTCGCCCCGGCGCGGGTGCGCGAGGTGCTGAAACCGGCCATCGAGATGCTGGCGGGTATTCCCTCGGTGGTCATGGGCTTCTTCGCGCTCATGGTGCTGGCGTCGTGGCTGCAGGGCGTGACGCATTCGGAAATGCGGCTGAACGCGCTCACCGCGGGCATCGCGCTGGGCCTGGGCGTGATCCCCACCATCTTCACCGTGGCCGAGGACGCCCTGCGCGCCGTGCCGCGCTCGTTCCGGGAGGCCTCGCTGGGGCTGGGCGCGACGCCATGGCAAACCGCGTGGCACGTGTCGCTGCCGGCGGCTTCCGCCGGTGTGGCGGCCGGGGTGCTTCTCGGCCTCGCGCGTGCCGTGGGCGAGACGATGATCGTGCTCATGGCGTCGGGCAACGCCGCCATCACGTCCGCCGACCCGCTCGATTCCGTGCGCACGCTGTCGGCCAGCATCGCCGCGGAACTGGCCGAGGTCGTGGTCGGCAGCCCGCACTATTCCACGTTGTTCTTCCTCGGCGCATTGCTGTTCACGATCACGTTCCTCATCAATGTGGCCGCCGGGGCGTTCGTGGAACAGTTGCGCAAGCGGTTGGCGGGCGCATGAGCGGAACCACGCTGGACCCCGTGCCCGACGCCGCGTCCGCGCCGCTGCCGGTGCGGGAACGCCGGCCCGACGTGGCCGGGTTCTCGTTCACGGCGCTCTCGGGATTCGCCGCACTTCTCATCGTGCTCATGGTGGCGGTCATCCTGGGCGAAGTGGTGTGGAACGGCTGGTCCACGGTCACGTGGGAGTTCCTGGCCGGGGTGCCGCGCGAGGGCATGACGAAGGGTGGCATCTTCCCCGCGATCTACGGCACGCTCCTGCTGGTCGTGCTCATGGTGATCGCGCTCATCCCGTTCGGCGTGGGCGCGGCCGTGTGGCTGCACCTGTACGCGGCGCAGGACTCGTGGTTCACGAAGACCGTGCGCTTCGCGGTGCACAACCTGGCCGGTGTGCCGAGCATCGTGTACGGACTCTTCGGCCTGGGCTTCTTCATCCAGTTCCTGGGTCACAACGTCGATCGCGTGCTGGGGCTGGACGTGGTGTGGGGCCAGCCCGCACTGATGTGGGCCGCGCTCACGCTGGCCCTGCTCAACCTGCCGGTCGTGATCGTGACCACCGAGGAGGCCCTGCGCACGGTGCCGCGCGACCAGCGCGAGGCGTCGCTGGCGCTGGGCGCGACGCGCTGGCAGACCGTGCGGCACGTGTTGGTGCCGCAGGCGCTGCCTGGCATCCTCACGGGCGCGATCCTCGCGGTGGCGCGCGGCGCTGGCGAAGTCGCTCCCATCCTGTTCACCGGTGCAGCCTACTTCCTGCCATTCCTGCCCAAGCTGCCCACCGACCAATTCATGGAACTGGGCTACCATGTGTTCGTACTCGCGACGCAGTCCCCCGACATCGATGCCACGCGGCCGCTGTTGTACGGCACGGTGCTGGTGCTGCTCGCGCTGACGTTCCTGCTCAACCTGACTGCGATCCTGTTGCGCGCACGACTGCGCGCGCGGCTCCTGGGCCGGGGTTGAGGGAGAGGCTCACGTGACCCCGGAGATGATCGTGTCGACGCCCGAACCGAAGCCCCTGCTCACGGCGAAGCCGTATGTGCCCGAGCGCGCCGCGCCGGCGGTTCCGCCCGCGCCGGCCGAAGTGCGGCTCGCGGCGCGCGACTTCCACCTGTACTACGGACTCCACCACGCGCTGAAGGGCGTGTCGCTGGAGATCCCCAGCGGCAGCGTCACCGCGATCATCGGGCCTTCGGGCTGTGGCAAGAGCACGCTGCTGCGCTCGTTCAACCGCATGAACGACCTGATCCCCGGCGTGCGCACGCTGGGACACCTCGCGGTGTCCGGCATCGACGTGGCAGCGCGCAGCACCGACGTCGTTGAACTGCGCCGGCGCGTCGGCATGGTGTTCCAGCGGCCGAACCCGTTCCCCAAGAGCATCTTCGAGAACGTGGCGTTCGGCCTGCGCATGATCGGTATCCAGGACCGCGAGCATCTGGCCGCGCGCGTGGAATCCGGCCTCCAGCGCGCCGCCCTGTGGGACGAGGTGAAGGACCGGCTCGATCGCTCGGCGCTGCAGCTCTCGGGCGGCCAGCAGCAGCGGCTGTGCATCGCGCGCTGCCTGGCGGTGGAGCCCGAGGTCATCCTCATGGACGAGCCCGCCTCGGCGCTCGACCCCACGGCCACGGCGCGCATCGAGGAACTGGTGCTCGAGCTCAAGGGGCGCTACACGATCGTCGTGGTGACGCACAACATGCAGCAGGCCGCGCGCATCTCGGACCACACGGCGTTCATGCTGCAGGGCGAGCTCATCGAACACGACGACACGCGCAAGGTGTTCACGAGCCCGCGGCACAAGCTCACCGAGGAGTACATCACGGGCCGCTTCGGCTGATGCCGGCCGGTGGTCCCCGCCCGACCCCGCCGGATTCCTGCTGATATCCGCCTCGGGCGGGCGTACGATGGTCCGATGATGCCGCCGGAGAGGTCCGGCCGCGGCCGCACTTCCAGGAGATGGCATTCATGCAGCGTCACTTCGATGATCAGATCGAGACCTTGAAGCAACAGTTGCTGCTCATGAGCGGTCGCGCCGAGGGCATCGTGCGCAAGGCGGTCGAATCGCTCATGCGCCGCGACCCCGTGCTGGCGCAGGAGGTCATGGCCGACGACAAGGTCATCGACCGCATGGAGATCGACATCGAGGAGGCCTGCATCCAGTTGCTGGCGCTCCAGCAGCCGCTGGCGCGCGACTTGCGGCTCATCACGTCGGCGCTCAAGATCTCGAATGATCTGGAACGCGTGGGCGACCACGCCGTGAACATCGCCGGCTGCACGCAGGTGCTCGTGGACAAGGCCCCGGTCGCGCCGTTGGCCGACCTCCCCACATTGGCCGAGAAGTCCGTGGCCATGTTGCGCGACGCCCTGGACGCGTTCGTGCGTGGCGACGCCGAGGCGGCCCGGCGGCTGGTGAAGCGTGACGACGAGGTCGACGAGCTCAACCGCCAGGTGTTCGCCGAACTGCTGCGCCGCATGGTGGCGGACCCCACGCAGGTGGAGCGCTCCATGACGCTCGTGCTGGTGAGCCGCAACCTCGAGCGCATCGGCGATCTGGCCACGAACGTGGCCGAAGAGGTCGTGTTCATCGCCGAGGCGCGCATCATCAAGCATCACGCCGACGAGGGCCTGGGCGAGTTCGGCCGGGCCTGAGGGCGGGCGCCACCGCGATCAGCGCGGCGGAGCCGGCCCCGGCATGAGCATGGCGGTACGCGTGCGCCGGATGCGCGGCCACGCAGCACCGAGCCAGGCGACGAACGCCGCGCTGGCGAACGCGGCGGCCAGCATGTGCTGCAGCGTCGCATGGCCGGGATCGAAGGGCGGCCCGAACGCGCGCACCAGCGTGGCGAGCGCCAGGCATACGAGTGCGGCGGTCCCCAGCACGACGCGCTCCTCGCTCATGGCGTGGCCGCCGTGCGACACCACGACGCGCGTGCCGATGCCGAGCGTGAGTAGCGCGTAGCCGCCCACGAACGCCACGTGCCAGGCCTCGATCCGGTGGATCGGGAACAACGCGGCGGCCGTGAAGCCCAGCGCCACGCACCAGCCTGCGGTCCAGATGGACCACGACAGCCGGTCGCGCCGGCCGGGCAGTCGCCACACCTTCCAGGCAAGCTGCGTGCTGGCGATCGCGGCCACGGCGCGCGCCCATGCGGCGGCGCCACTGAAGCCCGCGAACTCGGCGTTCACGGCTGCCACCAGCAGCAGCGCGATCGTGATCACGAATGCGCGCCGCCGGGGCCGATCGCCCGCGCGCGCGACGCCGATGATCTCGAGCGGGTTCTTCATCATGGTGAACGTCGGCACCAAGAGCCCGCCCAGGCCCAGCACGAGCGCGGGCAGCATGCCCAGCGATACACAGCGCACGCCGGCGCGTTCGGCCATGAGCGGCAGCACGCCGGCCGCGACCAGCGCCTGCACCACCGCGCCCGCCAGACCCAGCGCCATGCCCGTGCCCACGAGCAGGAACTCCTCGGGCGGCGCGGCCGCACCCGGGCGCACGCGGCGAGCCACGGTGAACGCCAGCGCGAGCAGCGCCGCGAGGTACGCGTATGCGGCCGCCGGCAGTGCCAGCGCACGCAGCACCACGAATGCCGCGACCAGCGTGCTCATCACGAACAGCTCTTGCGGCGTACAGCGCGGGCCATGCGTGAACGCCGGCATGGCGGTGAGCAGGAAGCCGGCGATGAACGCCAGCTCGAAGCCCTGCACCATGAGTGCGGCGTGCTCGGGGCCCGGCCACAGCGGCAGCATCGGAGCCGGCCACCACGGCGCCTGGCTGGCGGCGAACATCACCCACGGCAGCAGTCCGGCGAGCGCCGCGGCGATGCCGATCGGGAACAGCACACGGTACGGGTCGGGCATGCGCTTGGGCGGGGCCGGCGGCTGCGGCTTCACCTCGGACTTGTGCACCAACTGCATCGGAACCTCTGCGACCGACGGCCGCGCGTGAGCCTACTCCAACGTCTTCGAGAAGCGCCGGGTGGCGAACGTGAAGAACGCCACCGCGAAGCCCGCCAGCGCCAGCATCTGCGGCCAGAGTTGGGTGAGCCCGTTGCCCTTGAGCACGATGCCGCGGATCAGTTGCAGGTAGTACGTGAGCGGCAACAGGTTGCCGACGAAACGTGCCGCGGGCGGCATGGCCTCGCGCGGGAACATGAACCCGGACAACAGCACGTTCGGCAGCAGGAACAGGAACGCGGTCTGCGTCACCTGCGCCTGGTTGCGGCCGAGCGTGCTGATGAACAGCCCCAGCCCGAGGTTGGCCACGATGAACAGGAACGTGGCTGCATAGAGCGCCGGCAGCGGCCCGCGCACCGGCACGTGGAACACCAGGTGCCCGGCCAGCAGCACCGTGGTCATCTGCACGTAGCCCACCAGCACGTACGGCGCGATCTTGCCAAGCATGATCTCCCAGCGCGCCAGCGGCGTGACGATGAGCTGCTCCAGCGTGCCGGTCTCGCGCTCGCGCACGATGCTGAGCGCGGTGATGATGATGAGGATGTTCGACAGGATCATACCGATGATCCCGGGCACGATGAACACCGCGCTGCGCAGCGCCGGGTTGTACAGCGGCCGCACGCGCACGTCGACGGGCAGCCGCTGGCCCAGATTCACGCCCGTGCGTGCGGCCACCAGCGCGATGTTCGTGCGTTGGCCCACCAACTGGGCGGCGCCGATGGCGGCCTGCGACGCCGTGGGGTCGCTGGCGTCCACCAGCACCTGGACCTGCGCGGTGTTGCCGCGCTTCAACTGGCGGGCGTAGTCGGGCGGGATGATCACCGCGGCGCGCGCATGCCCGGCGTCGACCTCGTTCAACGCCTCGGCGTACGAGGCGGCCTGCTTGCTCATCACGAAGTTGTCGGTGGCGGTGAGCTTCTGCACGAACTCGCGGCTCTGCTGGCTGCGGCTCTGGTCGAACACCACCGTGGGCAGGTGGCGCACCTCGGTGCGGATCGCGAAACCGAAGATGAGCAGCTGCATGAGCGGCACGACGAGCATGAGGCGCAGCGTCGCGGGGTCGCGACGCATCTGCACGAACTCCTTCTTGGTCATGGCGCGCAGGCGTTCGAGGTTCATGCGTCCGCTTCCTGAAGTGCCACGAAGATGTCCTCGAGCGAGCCGCCCTGCCCGAACTGCTGTTTGACCTCGGCGGGGGAGCCCAGCGCCACCACGTGCCCGCGCGACAGGAACACCAGCCGGTCGAAGCGCTCGGCCTCGTCCATGTAGTGCGTGGTCACGATCATCGTGACGCCTTCCGCCGCGCGCTCGCGGATGATGGTCCAGAACAGCCGGCGCGCGGCCGGGTCGACGCCGGCGGTGGGCTCGTCGAGGAACACCACTTCGGGGGCGTGCATCATGGCGCTGGCGAGTGCCAGGCGCTGCTTCTGCCCGCCCGACAGCACGCCGGCGAGCCGGCTGCCGATCTCATCGAGCCGCATGGCCTGCTTGGCCCATGCCAGCCGCTCGGGCAAACGTGCGCCCAAGTTATACACACCGCCGTAGAACGCCAGGTTCTCGTCCACCGTGAGGTCGCGGTACAGGCCGAACGCCTGCGACATGTAGCCGATGCGCGACTTCACGCGCTCGGGTTCGTGCGTGACGTCGGCGCCGGCCACGAGTGCGGTGCCCGCGTTGGGGCGCATGAGCCCACACAGCATGCGGATCGTGGTGGTCTTGCCGGAGCCGTTGGGACCCAGGATGCCGAAGATCTCTCCGCGCCGGATCGTGAACGACACGTGGTCGACCGCGGTCATGGGGCCGAAGCGCTTGACCAGATCGTTCACTTGCACGACGTCCTGGAGCGCGGCGCTGGGTTCGTGCGGCGTGCTCACGGGCGCGCCCCGCTCGCGATCGTTCGCATGGGGCGGCTACTTGGCCGGCTGGATGCGCGCGTCGGCGGGCAGCCCCGCCTTGAGCGCCCCGCCCGTGCGGTCGAGCGTGAGCTTCACGCCGAACACCAGGTTGGCCTGTTCTTCCTCGGTGAGCGCGGCGCGCGGCGTGAACTCGGCCTCGCTGGCGATGCTCACCACGCGGCCGTGGAACGGCTGCTTCACGCCCACGGGCCGCACCTCGGCCGAGGCCCCCACGCGCAGCATCGTCAGCTTGGGCGCGGCCACGTACACGCGCATCCACAGCGAATCGGGGTCGCCCAGCGTGAGCACGGCGGCCGACGGCGGCACCAGCTCGCCGGCATCGTAGTTGGTCATGAGCACCACGCCGGCGCGCGGCGCGGTGAGCACCAGCTCGTTGGCGCGGCTGCGTGCGCCCGCCAGCTGCGCCATGGCGGCGGTCGCACCCTGCTGCGCGGCGTTGATCTGCTGCCGGCGATAGCCGTCCTCCTGCAGCCGCACCTGCTCGTTGGCGCTCGCTGCGCGGGCGCGTGCCGCATCGCGCACGGCGCGGGCGCGGTCCAGCTCGGCCGGCGCGGTGACACCCGACTTGGCGAGCCGTTCGGTGCGGTCGTACGACACCTGCGCCAGCTCGAGGTCCGCTTGTGCGGCGCGCGCCTGTTCGCGCGCGATCACGAGTTCGGCGGGCCGCGCACCCTGCTGCAGGTCGCGCGCCTGCGACTGCGCGCGCTGGGCCTGTGCCGCCTGCGCGGCCAGTTCGGCCGCGATCTCGCCGCGGTCCAGCACCGCGAGCGTGTCGCCGAGGCTCACCGTGTCGCCCTCGCTCACGGCCAGGCGCACGAGGCGGCCGCCCACGATCGAGGCCACGTCGATCTCGTCCATCTCGATGGTGCCGGAGCCACGGATCAGGCCGGAATCGTTGCTACAGCCGGTCAGGCAGCACGGCAGCAGGAGTGCGACCAGTGAGCGGCGAAGCTGCGGCAAGCCGCGCATCGGCTAGCGCCGGACGTCGGGCAGCAGCAGGTCGATGCGGCCCACGAGCGCGGCGAGCAGGACCTCGCGCTCGTGGAGGCCCGCGGTACGCAGGGCCTCGGGCACGTTCACGCCTTCGAGCACCTGCCCCGGCACGACCTCGAGCCGGCCGTTCACGCGCAGTACGTGCGCGCTGTCGGCATGGCGGGCATCGAACGGCTCACGCGTCACCACGGCCAGGTAGCCGGCCGGCAGGCCCGCCACGCGTGCGGCCTGCGTGGCTTCGAGCGGAAACGCGAACGGCCGGCGCAGGCGCGAGAAGCGCTCGCGCGCCAGTCCGGCATCGTGACCATAGAGCGACGGGTCCAGGCTCAGCGTGTTCACGACGAGTTCAGCGCCGGGCCGCACGCCATCGCCCGGATCCGAGGCGGTGGCCAGCACGGGCACGCGCAACCGGCCGGCGTCGCGGGCGCTCTCGTTGTCGCCGGAATCGGGCGCGGGCGAGGGGCTGACCGTGCCGACATCGGCATCGGTGATCCCGAAGCCGGCGCGCAGGCGCTCCCAGGCGCCGAGCATGGACTCGTGGTCGGCGCGGCCGTTGCGTCCGCGGCTCTTGACCCGGGCCCACGCGCGGTAGAGCTGCTCGTAGGGAGCGTCGCCCAGCGCCATGGCGATGCGCGCGGCCACATCCTCACCGGGCACCTTGCGGCCGTGCTCGATGTTGAACAGGAACGACGTCGCGAGCCCGCCCGCGGCCTCCGAGAGCTTCTTGTACGACATGCCCTGCGACATCCGCAGCGTGCGGATGCGCGCGGCGACCGGATCGTCCGCGACGGGCGAATCGGAAGTGCTGCGGGCCTTCGTGGAGGTCATGAGGGCCAAGTTAGCGCGTTCTCCCTTGGGGTGCCAATTGCACACCGGGCTTCGGGTTCGCAGTGGTGTCGCCGCTTGGCGACGGCCCCGTTTCGACCGCATGGAAAGCGGGGATTCCGGCGAGTCGGCGTGGCGATTGAGCGTGACCTCGCAGGGCGCTCGCCCGTAAATTCCGAGGGCTCCGGGGCGGGCGTGTGAGCGCGCCGGGCGATCGGGACCACGGCTGTGATCGGCCGCATCGCAGGGGGGTGTCATGTCCGAGTTCCAGCCGACGTCGCGCTTGCGCACGTGCATCGCGTTCGCCGGGTTCCTGCTCGCGTCCACATCCGGTGCCAGCGCGCAGAGCCTCGACGCGAACCTGTGGATCACGAACGGCCGGGTGAATGCCGTGGCGCGCTCGGGCAACACGCTGTACGCGGGCGGGGCGTTCAGCGTGGTGGGACCGCGCACCGGGGGCGGCATGCCCGTCGACACCGCGACGGGCCTCGTGCTGACCGCGGCCCCCGCGGTGCGTGGCGATGTGCGCTGTGCCGTGAGCGATGGTGCCGGCGGCTGGTACATCGGGGGGCTGTTCGACTCGGTCGGCACCGTGGCGCGCACGAACCTCGCGCACATCCACTCCGACCTCACGGTCGACACCTGGAATCCCACCACCAACGGCCAGGTGAACACGCTGGCGCTGGGCGGCGGCCGGCTGGTGCTCGGCGGCACGTTCACGCAGGTCGGCGGGATCACGCGCAATCGCGCCGCGCAGGTC
>JBEBGT010000397.1:0-3846 GCA_040081365.1 Candidatus Eiseniibacteriota bacterium
GCTTGAACAGGTCGCGGTCCTCGGCCGTCTCGATGGCGGCGAGCGAGGCGCCGATCAGCTGGACGCCGTACTTCTCGAGCACGCCCGAGTGCGCCAGCGCGACCGCCAGGTTCAAGGCGGTCTGGCCGCCGAGCGTGGGCAGCAGCGCGTCGGGGCGCTCCTTGGCGATGATCGCCTCGGCGATCTCGGGGATGAGCGGCTCGACGTAAGTGTGATCCGCGAACTCGGGATCGGTCATGATCGTGGCCGGGTTCGAGTTCAGCAGCACGACTTCGTAGCCGAGCGCCTTCAAGGCGCGACAGCCCTGCGTGCCCGAGTAATCGAACTCGCACGCCTGCCCGATCACGATCGGCCCGGCGCCCAGCACCATGATCTTCTGGATATCGTCGCGGCGCGGCATCAGGCACGGCCTTTCTTGGCGGCACCCGGCGTGCGGGGCTTGGCCGCAGTACGCGCTGCGCGTGCCACCACCGGCTCGGGTTCGGCCGAACCGCGCGGGCGCTGGACGGCCACTTCGACCGGCACGGCGCGGCGCTTGCCGTGCTTGTTCACGAGTTCGGCGAACGCGCGGAACCACGGCCGCGAATCATGCGGCCCGGGCGCGGCCTCGGGGTGGTACTGGCACGACAGCACCGGCAGCTTGGTGTGCACCATGCCCTCGAGCGTGCCGTCGTTGCCGCTCCAGTGCGTGAGCTGGAACTCGCCCGCCGGCAGCGTGTCGGCGTCGACCATGAAGCCGTGGTTCTGGCTCGTGACCTCGACCACGCCGCTGCGGCGGTCGATCACCGGATGATTGGCGCCGCGGTGCCCGAACTTGAGCTTGCGCGTGGTGGCGCCGAACGCCAGGCCCAGCAACTGGTGCCCCAGGCAGATGCCGAACGTGGGCACCGCCTGCGACACGAGCCGCGCCGTGCGGATGGCGAAGTCGAGCGGCTCGGGGTCGCCGGGGCCGTTCGACAGCATGACGCCGTCGGGCTTCAGGGCCAGCACGTCCTCGCCCGTGGTGCGCGCCGGCACCACGCGCACGCGGAAGCCCTCGGCGCGCAAGCAGCGCAGGATGTTGTACTTCACGCCGTAGTCGCACACCACCACCAGCGGCTTGTCGCGGTCGGCGGTGGGCTCGTTGGCCGACGGCCCGTTGGCCGTCCACCAATACGGCTCCACGCACGTCACGACGTCGGCGAGCGCCAGGCCCTCCATGCGCGGGCTCTTGCGCGCCTTGTCGACCAGCTCGTCGGCGTTGGTGCTGGCGGTGGACAGGCAGCCGCGCATGGTGCCCGAGTCGCGCAGGTGGCGCGTCAGCGCGCGCGTGTCGATGCCCGAGATGCCCGGCAGGCCGTGCTTGGCGAGCAGATCCTGGAGCGTGCCCGTGCTGCGCCAATTGCTGGGCACCTCGCAGATGTCGCGGCAGATCATGCCCTGAGCGCGCAGCGCATTGCTCTCCCAGTCCTCGTCGTTGACGCCGTAGTTGCCGATCAACGGATACGTGAACGTGACGATCTGGCCGCAGTAGGACGGATCCGAGAGCACTTCCTGGTACCCGGTCATGGCGGTGTTGAACACCACTTCGCCCGTGGTCTCGGCCTCGGCGCCGAAGCCGTCCCCCCGGAACACGCGACCGTCCTCGAGCGCCAGCAGCGCCGGACGCCGCGTCATCGAGCCGCCCCGGTGTGCACCGGACGCTCGAACGCCACGCCTTCGGCCACGTGCGTGAAACGCCCTTCGAGCATGGTGGCGAGCACACGGCCCTTGAGCTTCCAGCCGGTGAACGGGGTGCTGCGGCCCTTCGTGTAGAAGGCGTTCGGGTCCACGGTCCACTCCGCATGGGGGTCGAACAGCACGAGATCCGCCTGCGAGCCGGGCTCGAGCGTGACCTCGGGGAGCCGGAACACGCGCCGCGGCGCGTCGGTCCACAGCTCGATGGCGCGTGCGAGCGTGAGGTGCCCGGGATCCACGAGATAGGTGAGCGTGAGCGCCAGCGCCGTCTCGAGCCCCACGATGCCGAACGGCGCATCGGTGAACGGCTTCGACTTCTCGTCGGCGGTGTGTGGCGCGTGGTCGGTGGCGAAGCAGTCGATGGTGCCGTCGACGATGGCGGCGATACACGCCTCGCGATCGGACTCCGAACGCAGCGGCGGGTTCATCTTGGCGCGCGTGTCGTAGTCGCCCACCGCTTCGTCGGTGAGCACCCAGTAGTGCGGGCACGTCGAACGACTGTGCCGCCGACAGGTGCGCCAGGTGCACGCGGCCGCCGGTAAGCTCGGCCAGGTCGGCGTCGCGCCGGCACATGATGCTCTCGGCGATGCCGGGAATACCGCGCAGCCCCAGTCGCGTGGCGGTGAAGCCCTCGTTCATGACGCCATCGCCCTTGAGCGTGGGGTCTTCCTCGTGGCAGATGATCGGCAGGCCGGTCGAGCGTGCGTATTCGAGCGCGCGCCGCATGACCGCGGCACTCACCACCGGGTGGCCGTCATCCGAGAACGCCACCGCGCCCGCGCGCGCCAGCGCATCGAGCGGCGCCAACTGCTCGCCCTTCTGCCCCATGGTGACCGCCGCGATCGGCAGCACCGTGCAGTGCCCCGCCGCTTCGGCGCGGCGCCGCACCCACTCCACCCACGCGGCCGTGTCGACCACCGGATCGGTGTTCGGCATGCAGGCGATGCTCGTGAAGCCGCCCGCGGCCGCCGAGCGCGTTCCGGTGTCGATGGTCTCCTTGGCCGACTGACCCGGCTCGCGCAGGTGCACGTGCAGGTCGACCAGACCCGGCGCGACCACCGCACCGTGCGCGTCGTGCACGCGCGCGTGCTCGCTCGGGTGTTCGGGCACCGGGATCACCACGCCGTCTTCGACCGCGAGCGACATGCGCTCAGCGGTGCGCCAGTGCGTGACGTTGCGGAAGATGGTGAGCGAGCTCATCGCGCCCCCAACGAAGCCGTGAAGCCATGCGGCCGGCGCAGCGCGTCGGCGGAGCGCTCGAGCACCGCGCAGCGCACCGCCACACCGTTGGCGACCTGCGCCAGGATGCGCGAGCGCGGGCCGTCGGCGACTTCGTGCGCCAGTTCCACACCACGGTTGACCGGGCCCGGGTGCATGACCACCGCGTGCGACTGCATGAGCGCCACGCGTTCGGGCGAGAGCCCCCACACGCGCGCGTATTCACCGAGCGACGGCAGCAGCCCCTTGTCCATGCGTTCGCGCTGGATGCGCAGCGCCATCACGCCGTCCGCGCCGTCGAGTGCGCCCTCGAGCGTCTGCGCCACCGTGCAGCCCAGCTGTTCCACGTCGGCCGGCAAGAGCGTGCCCGGGCCGCACACCGTGACCTGCGCGCCCAGCGTGGTGAGCCCGGCGATGGCCGAGCGCGCCACGCGCGAGTGCGCGATGTCGCCCACGATGACCATGCGGCGGCCCTCGAAGCGGCCCTCCCACGCGTCCTGCAGCGTGAGCAGGTCGAGCAGCCCCTGCGTGGGGTGCTCGTGCATGCCGTCGCCGGCGTTCAAGACGCCCATGGTGTCGAGCTGGCGCGCGAGCCACGCCGGCGCGCCCGACGACGGGTGCCGCACCACCACGAGCCCCGCGCCCATGGCCTCGAACAAGCGCACGGTGTCGAGCAACGACTCGCCCTTGTTGAGCGAGCTGGCGGCACTCGAGAACACGACAGTATTGGCCCCCAGCCGCTTGGCCGCGATCTCGAACGACGTGCGCGTGCGCGTGCTGTCCTCGATGAACGCCAGCACCACGGTGACGCCCGACAGCGTGTCGCGGTTGGGCTCACCCTTGGCGAGCCATTCGCGCCAGCGCGCCGAGGCGGCCAGCAGCGCGAGCAACGTGTCGGCCGACTGGCCCTCG
>JBEBGT010000398.1:0-3842 GCA_040081365.1 Candidatus Eiseniibacteriota bacterium
GCATCGGCGCCCTCGCGGTCACCGTCGCGGTGCCGACACCGATCGGGTCGAAGGCGACGCCACCGGTGGCCACCGATGAAGGGGTGTAGTACAAGCCCGGGGGGATCACCGCGGTGACGGTGTCGTCCTGGATGATGGCACCCGCCTTGAGGGCGCCGATGCCCAGGTTGTCGACCGCGAACGTGACGGTGACCGGAGGCCCCCCAGCGCGGACGTTCTGCGCGTTCACCGAAGTACCCGAGGGGTACCCGACGTAGGCGTAGAAGTGGTTCTCGGGGGACAGCGTGGTCGTGGTGGTCGAGAGGCTCGCGAGGATGAGGCCGGGCTGTACCACCGTCATGGTCGCCGAGCCCTGGGTGAAGCTCGTGGCGGCCACCGTGACGTTCGCCGTGCCGGTGCTCCCCTTCACCATCCCGGCTTTGGTCTTCGGCGTCTCCGCCGATGCCGCCGTGGTAACCGGCCCGATGCCCGTCCTCCCCCCCTTCCTGATCCTCGCCGCCCTGACGCTGGTCAGCGCCGTCGTGGCCCCCATCGCCGGCGCCGCCGCGATCCGGGCCGGGCTGGAGTAGCGGCGCGCTGTGGGCCGACTTGGACGGCGACGCGGACCTCGACCTGTTCGTGGTGAGCGACGGCGATGCGAGCCACGTGCTCCGGAACGACGGCGCGCTGGCGTTCACCGACGTCACGCCGGCCGCCGTGGCGGTGCCCGGCGCCGATGCCGGCGCCGCGTGCGCGGACATCGACCTGGACGGCGACCTCGATGTGTACGTGACGCGCTACGGCGAGAAGAACCAGATGTTCCGCAACGACGGCGCCGGCGGGTTCGAGGACGTGGCGGGCCTCATGCTGGCGGATTCGCTGTTCAGCACCGGTGCGGCGTTCGGCGATGCGGACCGTGACGGCGACCCGGACCTGTTCATGGCCGACGACGGTGATGCCAATCGACTGTTCCGGAACGACCAGGCGAACGGCAACCACTGGTTGCAGGTGTGCCTGCACGGTACGCACTCCAACCGCTCGGCGATCGGCGCGCGAGTGCGCGTCGTGGCCGGCGGTGTCTCGCAGGTGCGCGAACTGTCGGGCGGATCGGGCTTCGGCTCGCAGGACGAACTGTTGGCGGCGTTCGGCCTCGGGGCAAGCACCAGCGTCGATTCGATCATCGTGAGCTGGCCGAGCGGGGTCACCGCGGTGGTGAGCCCGGTGGCGGTCGTGGACCAGCGGCTGGACCTCACCGAGACGTCGGCGCCGCTCGCCGTGGGCAACCCTCCGGCGTCGGGTCCCGGCGTGAAACTCGCGGCCCCGTCGCCCAACCCGTTCCGGAGCGGCACGCGGCTCGCCTACGAACTGTCGCGCGCGGCCCAGGTGCGGCTGCGCGTGCACGACGCGCAGGGCCGGCAGGTGGCCACGCTGGCCGATGGCCTGGAAGGGCCGGGCGTGCATGGCGTGAGCTGGGATGGTCGTGACGATGCCGGCCACGATGCCCCGGCGGGGTTGTACCTCGTGCGCCTCAGCACGGCGGACGGTGCGCGCAATGGCACGCAGGTGGTGAAGCTGCTGCTCGCGCGCTGAGCGCATGCGGCCTCCCCGGGCCTCGAGCCCGGGGAGGCCGCGCTCAGCCCTTCACCTTGTAGCCGCGTGCGGTGAGCAGCGGCCGGACGCGCTCGCGCACGTCGCCATTCAGCTCCACCGCGCCCGTGCGCACCGTGCCACCGGTGCCGCACGCCTTCTTGAGGGCGCCGGCCAGCTCGGCCAGGAAGTCCGTGTTCTGCGGCAGGCTGTCGATCACCGTGACGGCCTTGCCGCCCCGCCCGGCCTTCTCGAGCCGCAGCCGGGCGGTGATGGGCCCGTGAACTTCGGCGTTCTGAGTACCCGGCTTGGAGCAGCGGCAATCGACCGCAGGCCAGCCACAACCGGGGCAGATCCGGCCGATTCCGGTGGAATACACGACCTTCGAGCTCATGGCAGGCATTGTAGCGGTCCCGGGCCGGGCGGTGAACCGGACCCGCACCGGACATCCGGTGCGGGGTATGCCCATCCAATCAGGTCAGGAAGCATTCGATTCCGGAGCCACTTCCCGGTAGGATGCGGGGCTGCCGAGTCACTCGGCCGCCTTTCGAACGGATTCGCTCACCAGTACCGGCCCAAGGAGTAGACGTGGCGGCAACCGCTAAGAAGTTCTCGATCTTCTGGTTCAGCGTCCAGTTGGTCGTCCAGTTCGTGCTGTTGCTGGTCGGGATGAAGCTGCTCTTCCCGACTGTCTGGGCCGCGCAGTTCGCCGGCGGACTGCTGCCCTTCGTGGCGGTGTTCCTCGGGATGCACATGTTCATGTGCTTCTTCGAGTGGGCCTTCCACCGCTATGTCCTGCACGCCATGGTGTCGCCGCACCTTGAGTTCTTCGCCCGCGGCCATCGCAACCACCACGGCCTCACCCCCATCAAGCTGCAGGCGGTGAGCGAGGGTTCCGATCGCTACGTGCTGAATCGCTACCCGATCCTCGACGAGGACCAGTACGTGGACTCGTCCTTCCCGGTGTACGCGCTCGCCGCGTTCTGGGCGTTCTTCACCCCCATGCTGGCGTTGCTGCAGTGGGCCTACCCCACATTGCCGTTCATGCTGGGTGGCTACTGCGCGATCACGCTGTCGATGGGGTTCTACGAGATCTTCCACGCCATCGAGCATCTGTCGTTCGACTGGTGGAAGAAGGCGGTCGAGCATCCGACGTTCGGCACCCTGTGGACCAAGATCTACGGCTTCCATCACTTCCATCACGCCAACATCAACGTCAACGAGGCCATCTCGGGCTTCTTCGGGTTGCCGGTCGCGGACTGGGTGTTCAAGACCTACCACCAGCCGCGCGAGCTGCTGCTGCAGGGCCGGGTCGCGAGCGCCAAGGACTTCGCGGTGAAGCCGCCGTGGGGTTGGGTGCAGGCGATCGATGCGTGGGCGCGCAAGCGCGAGTCCGGGATCCAGCGCCGGTTGCAGGCCGACAAGCCGGCCCGCGTCCAGCACGGCATCGAGCCTTTGGAGCACGAGCCCGAGCTCGAACTGCAGCGCAAGGTGCAGGGCAAGTAACCCGCACTTCCGGCGACGCCGCACACGACCCCCGATCGGATCCCCGGTCGGGGGTCGCGGCTTGCGGTGCGGCCGGTGCGGGCGGTGCGCGGTGGAATCTGCATCGCCGCTTGGGCCCGGTCGGCGCGACGACCCGGTCCGCGCGGTCCACGCCAGGGACTGAGCCGGAGCACTCCGGCCGGGCGCGTGTGCGGGGCTTGAACCCGTGCGGCGCCTGCGCCACAGTCGCGGCCATGTCCATCCACCCGCAGCCGGGATCCCCGGCGGATCCCGTGCGTCCGCGTTTCGACCGGCACGAGTTGGCGGGTTCCCTCGGCGACCTCGGCACGTTCCTGCCGCTGCTGGTCGGCATGTCGAGCCAGAACGGGCTCGACTTCGGCGCGTCGCTGTTCTTCGCCGGGGTGTTCAATCTGGTCACGGGCTTCACGTTCGCGATCCCGATGGCCGTCCAGCCCATGAAGGCGATCGCCGCCGTGGCGTTGTCCGAGGGCCTCACCGCGCCGCAGATCATGGCGGCGGGCATCCTCGTGAGCGTGGTCATCCTGGTGCTGGGGCTCACGGGGCTCATCGGCACGCTCGATCGCGTGGTCCCCCGCAGCGTGGTCCGCGGGCTGCAGCTCTCGCTCGGGCTCACGCTCATCACGAAGGGGATGACGATGATCGCGGGCACGCACACGTGGCTCGGCTGGGACAGCCACCTCACGGCGCTCGGCGCGGGTCTCGTGGTCCTCACGCTGGCCGGCTCCCGTGCGCTGCCCGCGGCGCTGGTG
>JBEBGT010000037.1:0-14413 GCA_040081365.1 Candidatus Eiseniibacteriota bacterium
GGGCCGCGCCGACACGCTGCGCGTGCCCGATGGTGCCGAACGCGTGGCGTTGCCGGGCCGCACGCTGATGCCCGGGTTGATCGAAGGTCATGCGCACTTGTTCCTGCATCCTTACAACGAGACGCTATGGGACGCACAGGTGCTGGCCGAGCCGTTCGGGCTGCGCATGGCGCGCGCGGTGGCGCATGCGCGCACCACGCTCGAGGCCGGCGTCACCACGCTGCGCGACCTCGGCACCGAGGGTGCCGGCGATGGCGACGTGCAGTTGAAGCGCGCGATCGAGCAGGGCATCGTGCCGGGGCCGCGCATCATCACCACGACGCGCGCGATCGTGGCCACCAACACCTACGGCCCGCGGCGCTCGTCGTACGCGTTCGATCCGCCGCAGGGGGCCGAGGAAGTGAGCGGCGTGGACGAGATGACGCGCGTGGTGCGCAGCCAGATCGGGCACGGTGCGGACTGGATCAAGGTCTACGCCGACTATCGCTGGGGCCCGGGGCACAGCATCGCGCCCACGTTCACGCTGGAGGAGCTCACCGCCATGGTGCGCACCGCGCGCGACAGCGGCCGGCCGTGCGTGGCGCACGCCATGTCGAGCGAGGGCATGCGCCGCGCGGTGCTCGCGGGTGTCGAGACCATCGAGCACGGCGACGACGGCACGCCCGAGGTGTTCCGACTCATGAAGTCGCGCGGCGTGGCGTTGTGTCCCACGCTGGCCGCGGGCGAGGCGTACGCCACGTACTTCGATGGCTGGGTGAAGGGCGAGACACCGCCGACCGCGAACCTGGTGGCCAAGCGCGCCAGCTTCAAGGCCGCGCTCGCCGCGGGCGTGACGATGGTGTTCGGCGGCGACGTGGGCGTGTTCTCGCACGGCGACAACGTGCGCGAGCTGGAGGCCATGGTGGAGTACGGCATGACCCCGCTGGCGGCCGCGCGCTGCGCCACGAGCGGCAATGCGAAGGTGTTCCATCTGGACGCCGACCTGGGGCGCGTCGCACCGGGCCTGTACGCCGACTTGATCGCCGTGGAAGGCGACCCGACGCGCGACATCGGCGCGCTGCGCCGTGTGGGCCTTGTGATGAAGGGCGGCCGGCGCGTGAAGTAGGCCGCACGGCGCGCCCGGGCGGGGCCGCGCCACCCCGGACCACTGCAAGTTCGTGCGAGACACGCGGGTTGCCGCTTCGCTAGTATCGCCGCCGTCGCATCCCGCGCGCGTTCGTGTGCGCGTGGCCGTCCCGTCCCGGAGGTGCCATGGCCGCAGCCTCGCACGATGCCTTGCACGCCCCAGCGAACGCTTCGCTCACGAACGCCGACCTCGCCCCGGTGGGGGCCGCGCAGCGCACGTGGAACTGGTGGCACTTCTGCGCGTTGTGGATCGGGATGAGCGTGTGCATCCCCACCTACACCATGGCGTCCGGACTCATCGATTCGGGCATGTCGTGGTCGCAGGCCATGTTCACGATCTTCCTCGGCAACTCGATCGTGCTGCTGCCCATGTTGCTGAACGCGCACGCCGGTGCGCGCTACGGCATCCCGTTCCCGGTGTTCGCGCGCGCCAGCTTCGGCGTGCTGGGCGCCAACGTGCCCGCACTGCTGCGCGCGCTGGTGGCGTGCGGCTGGTTCGGCATCCAGACCTGGTTCGGTGGCGCGGCGCTCTACCAGTTGGCGAAGACCCTGTGGCCCGGCATCGCGACGCTGCCCGCGGTGCTGCCCGCCGGCTTGGGGCTCTCGACCGGTGAGGCGCTGGGGTTCCTGGTGTTCTGGGCCTTGAACGTGTGGTTCATCATCAAGGGCACCGAGAGCATCAAGTGGCTCGAGAGCTTCTCGGCCCCGTTCCTGATCGTGGTCGGCCTGGCGCTGCTGGCGTGGGCGTACGTGAAGGCGGGCGGCTTCGGACCGATCCTGTCGCAGCCGTCCAAGTTCATCACCAACGCCGACTTCATGAAGGTGTTCTTCCCTTCGCTCACCGCCATGGTCGGGTTCTGGGCCACGCTGTCGCTGAACATTCCCGACTTCACGCGCTATGCGAAGTCGCAGCGCGACCAGATCGTGGGGCAGGCGTTGGGGCTGCCGCCCACCATGACGTTGTACGCGTTCATCGGCGTGGCGGTGACCAGTGCCACCGCACTCATCTTCCCGGGTGGGCACGTGATCTGGGACCCGGTGGAGCTGCTGGGCCGGATCGGCGGGCCCATCACGGTGCTGCTGAGCATGGTCGCGTTGTCGATCGCCACGCTCACCACGAACCTGGCCGCCAACGTGGTGTCGCCCGCCAACGACTTCAGCAATGCGGCCCCCAGGCACATCAGCTTCCGCACCGGCGGGCTGATCACCGCGTTCGCGGGCATCGCCATGATGCCGTGGAAACTGCTGGCCTCGAGCCACGGCTACATCTTCACGTGGCTCATCGGCTACTCGGCCCTACTGGGCCCCATCGGCGGCATCATCATCGCCGACTACTTCGTGCTGCGCGGCCGCGAGCTGAAGGTGGACGAGCTCTACCAGCGCGGCGGCCGTTACGAATACATGGGCGGCGTGAACCCGGTGGCTCTGGTGGCGTTGCTCGCGGGCGTGCTGCCGTGCGTGCCCGGGTTCCTGAACGCCGCGTTCCCGCAGGTGTACCCGGACGTGGCGCCACTGTTCAAGACACTCTACTCGTATGCGTGGTTCGTTGGCTTCGGCGTGGCGAGCGTGGTGTACCTGGTGCTCACGGGAGGCCGGACGAAGCGCTAGGGAGCAGGGCTCGTGCGAAGTGCGGGACTATGGCCGTTGGGCAAGAAGTGGACGAAGCACGTCGAGGGGAGTCGTGGGTCGATGACGCGCTCGTCTAGTGCGCTCTTGCGCGTGTTTTAGGCGATGGTGCGGGACTCGCGTCCCGCGGGAGCCCTGCGCATTTCGTCGAACGAGGTTGCGGTATGTTTGATGTTCAGGTTGCCGCGTGTGCATACGAATCGAGTGAACGAGCGAGAAGTGCTGCGCAAAGCCGCAAGGCGCCAGCTATCAAGCGCGATGCCCGCGTGCCCTAGGCACCACGGTGACTCGCTGGAATGGAGCGTGCGCGTGTGCCATCGCGTGCGTGTGCGCGCGAACCTGAGGGGTCCCGGGGTACCGCTCCGCTGCGCAGCGAGTCGGAAGCACCAGCGGCCCGGACCCCGGGTGCTCATACCCAACCTCCTCCACTCGTCGCGCTCATTCACAGTCCCACCTTGCAATCACGCCGCGCCGTCCACACACGAAATCAGGCGATATTGTCTGCCGAGGTCATGTGTGGTCTAGTCGCCACCATGATCGCACACCCGGACACCGTCAGGTTCGTTCAAGTCATCCACGACACGATAAGTGCCGTCGTGCACGACACTGTCGTGCGAATGGTCGCGCCACAGGAGACGGCAGGCGTCGACACTGCCATCGCTGAGTGGACTACCGCGCTCGGCACCGTCGGGCTCGTGTGCGTTGGGTGGCTGGCACTCCAGACGTGGCAACAAGAGTTCCGGGCGAAGCTTGAGTACCGACTTGCCCATCGGGTCTATGTGGCCGTGCTGCGCCTTAATGACCGCATAAAATCGACGCGAAGTGGCTTCCACATGCTGTGGTTGTCAAAGGAAGAGTCTGAGGACAAGAAAAGGGTGCTCCAGCTTCGTTATGAGCAGTACGTGAAAGCGTTCCGCGAAGTGGTGCGCGCGGACCTCGCGCTACTCGCGCTAGAGCCCGAAGTGCAGCTCCTGTGGGGTGTCGAGGGCACGAACCATCTGGTTGCCCTTGATGAGCGGGCGCGCAAACTGCGAGGCGGGTTTCACGCCTACTTCAGCCATAGCTTCAAGGCTCTGGAGGACGCGCAGTGGGAAGCCTATGTAGAAAGTGACGCGCGCACAGCTTTTGAGCCGCTTGGCGACGATGTAGACCAGTACGGTCTCGAACTCACCAGGCGGGTCGAAGCGGCAACGGCGTTCCTGCTGCCGAAGCTGGCGCTTGGAAAGTCGAAGCAGGGTTCCCCATCGTGATTCCCGAGACGCGATGACCGACAGTGAGCGCATCCTCACTGAGGCGCTGGCGCGCTGGACCCAGCAGAACGTGACCCGGCTTGCGCTGCGAACACTCTTCGACCTCGCCCAAGGACCCGCGACTGAGATGCTTCACGAGCGGAATGTGCGCTTCGCCGAAGACCTGTTAACGAACCCGGCGCAGGCCGAACTCTTTCTGGACCAAGCGAAGGCTCGCAAGGTGATGCCGCCACAGGAAGTCGCACGCCAGATGACGGAAGCGACGGCAGACAGCGCGCGAGTGGCGCTCCGTGCGGCCAGCTTGATCTTCGTCCACGCCATGCTTGACTCAATGGCCCTCGACTGCTGTCGGGCAGCAACGTGGGTCGCCCCCAAGGACTGCCTGAAGTTCGTGGAAAGTCGAAAGGTGGATCTAAAGGCGGCTCTGGGCGAGTCCGCGGACTCCATTCTTGGGCGACAGCTCGAACAGTTCCTCAACCAGATGGATCATGAGTCTCTGCTGGAAAAGGTTGACTACATCTACTCGCGTTGCAAGCCGGAGGCCGGGTTCGCTGGCGTTGGTGGCGGCTACAAGTTCGACAGAGACAAGCTCGAACACCTCGACCAACAACGCCACGAGACAGTGCACGGGAAGGGGATTAGGGCGGCGGAAAAATACAGCGATGAGGACGACGAGTACTTGACTCAGACCGCCCTCCACCTCATGGCGCTGGTAGCGCGATCCTTTGGCATGAAGTTTGATGTCGAGTTCCTGCGCGAGAAGATGGCCGAGCACGATCGGAAATGATCCCCCGAGATGCTTGTGACGTCGGCTCGGCGTCGGTCATGACCGCGGGAAAGTCTCTCGGGTGTACATTCCAAGGCGCGGGCAAACGACGAGGGACGACCCGCGGCCGCTGCGGTGCCCAATGGGTGGGCGCCTCCTGCCCACTGACGGAGGAAGCCATGAAGGCTGAAATCGCGATCACCAAGGCCGACCGACTGAGTGCTGTTGGCCCAGCCGCGCTCCACTGGCAGGTCATACTCAGCGTGACGCTGGAAGGCCAGCCGACGTACAGGGGGGCGGTCGCCGCACGGCAGGAGTCCCCCAGCAACTTCCGTGTGGAGCCCATTGTCGGAAACGACCTGCCCGATTGGCTGCCCCCCGGCATACTTCGCGAGCGGGTCCACTGGTACGTGCTTAATCAACTCTCAAGCGCGGTCCAGAAGCCGGATGGGACTCTTTCCGAAACGCTCGCTGTCGAATTCAGCATCGTGGAACAGTTCGAGGTTTACGAGGACTCGTGGAGCTACAAGGGGATGCGCATTCTTTCGTGAGACCGTGGCGCGGGAGAAGGACTCGTCCGCTCTCGCGCCCTTGGTTGAGTCGAATGGGAAGCCGGATCATGCGGGGATGCGAAGGCGGATGAAGAGCTTATCCATGCCCGGAGCCGGACCCATCCCGCGCACCCCCATCTCCTCGGGGAGTCGTCGAAGGTAGGCTTCGTACTTTGAGAGGAACAGATTGTATCCGTCTGCCAGGGCATGCATGAACTTGAGAATCGGGTCTGACTTCGGCGTCTGCTCCAGGAGGGTGCTTAACCTCTCGCCCGCGCTGCTTGTCCAATAGAGCAGGTCGTTCAGCCCAGCGATGCTCTGGACGAAGAACTCTGGCGTGATCTGCTCATCTACTGACGCCTGCATTTGGTCCCACGACTCGAACCACGCCTTCGCCATGCTCAGGCGGTCGTTCACGCCGCGCCACTCCTCCGTTTGGTTGAGCCCACTATTGAAGAGAACATGAAGGAAGGAAGCGGGGCCGCGAGCCGAGAAGCAGGGTCGCAGGTCAAGCACGCAGTCGTGGAGCTGCACAACTAGGCCCTTCGGCAACGTCTTGCGCCTTCCAAACCATCCCTTCTTGAACTGCATTAGTGCTTGCTCAAGAAGCGGCTTGAGAGCGGCGTTCACGGTGTTTGTCGCAATCTCCTGTAACATGAATAGAGGTCTCCTCTCGCGGGTCAGCATGCCCAACCATTCCGGTCTAGTTCCCTGGGGCTACCGGCGGTTCTCGCAGGCCGACGCGGTGAAGTAGCGTCCCTTCAAGGTCAAGCCACTCCTTGATGACGGGCTGCCCCGCAGCCGCCCAATGCTCCAAAGATGGCTTCCACTCAGGAGTACCGAAGGTGCGGAGAGCGAATGACTCCTGGCAAATGAGGAGTGTTCTGACGGCCTCCACAAAGCTTGAAACGTAAGCGGCTGTATCCTGCACACCCATCACGTCGAAGTAGTGCACCCTCAGTTCCCACGTGTGCTCGTCGTTCCCGATGCTCATCGTGTGCTGCATGCTGAGAAATGACGAATGCGTGGCCTTCGAGAATCTGTCGTACGCGTCGTACACGGATCGGTCAAGGGCCTTGAGTGCTTTCGGCAACAGTTTGCCGAATCGGTTCCTGTATGCGTCGTAGGCTTCTGCGTCCCGAACGCCATTGAGCCACGTCATTGCATCGTCCTCGTGCGCCCACGCGATGCGGGCGAAGCCGAAGCATTCGACGTACCGACGGAACTGCGGCTGAGCTTCCAGCCACTGACCACGGCCCAAGCTAAGAATGGCAGTGCTGCCGGCGCGCTTCGCCCCGTGAATCAGAGCGGTGAGTGCGCGCACACGTTCCTCGCGCATGCGTATGCCGGACTTCTCCCAAGACGCGAGCAACACGTCGCAAAGCTCGATGACGCTGGAGACACTCTGCCAACTCGGGCCGACGACCTGTCTGAACCATTCGAGGTTGTGAGCCTGCGTCGCTGCCATCTCGTCGAGAAAGCGCTGCTGTTCGGTCATGAGTTCACTCGATCGGGCACTCGGATGTGCCCAGGAAGCGAAGATTCATGGCAGCGGACCTCCCCTCGTCTCCTTCGTGCCCAGGCGGGCGGCTCCCTGCTTCCTCATGCTCTCTGCCAGATTCTCCACATGCCGCATGTCGAGCTTCGCGCGCTTGGCATCCACGTCCTGTCGAATGGGCCAGCAGTGTGCGATTTCAAAAGTCCTCAGTGGCTCGGCACGGCGCGCGACGACCAGACGATAGAATGTGAGCGCCTTCTTGATACTATCGCCAAATGCCTCGTCGACATGATCTAGCAGGTGCACCAAGTCCCTCCAGGGGATCTCCTCGCGCTCCACGGCTGCTACCGATTTGTCCTGGTAGAGCGAGCCGCTACTCAACACCCGCCGCATGTGGGCGTGAGCTTGCCCGGACCACTCTACGTTCCTGCCAAGCCTCTAGAGGCGCGGGTTCAGGCATCCAACACTGACCGCCATCTCGAGGTATCGCTCCCGAGGGCTGGGAGAGTCGGAGACACTTGGCCGCCGGATTCCGATGCAAGATGTCCCGCGGGGGCGCCCGGAAGTACTGCAGCCCGCGTCGCACCGCTCGACGGCATTCATGCAAAGGGTTGTCCTGTAACGGGTTATCTCTGCTTGTCATCTCGTCCGGTGCCTTGAGTGAGGAAGAGCGCAGGCAGTTCCAGTCACGACCCTGTCAACCTTCTCGCCGCCCCCGCGGAAGAGTGGTCCGGACCATTGCCCAACTCCATCGGATGTCATAGGTTCCAGTCCGACTCTCACCCATGCGTAAGGGTATGACCGAGACCATTCCCAGCAACCTCAACCCCAGCAGCGGCTCTCACTATCTGCGCGTCGGCGACCTCGCTCGCCAGGCGGGCAAGACGGTGCGTGCGATCCACCTTTATGAAGAGCTGGGGCTGCTCGAACCGGCCACGCGTTCGAGCGGCGGCTTCCGGCTCTACCATCCGGCGGCGATCGAGCGCGTGCAGTGGATCGAGCTCCTGAACGGGCTCGGGATGTCGTTGCAGGAGACGCGCGAGGTGCTGGAGCGATGGTGGAAGTCGGATCGCGGCCCCGAGGCCATGGACGAGCTGCGCGCGCTGTTCGGCGCCAAGCTCGAGGAGACGCGCGAGAACATCCGGCGTCAGCAGCAGTTGGAGCACGAGCTCATGAAGGGGCTCGTCTACCTCGAGACCTGCCGCGTCTGCGGCGAGCCGGGGGCGGTGGACCGCTGCGTGGGTTGCACGCAGGACCACGGGCTCGAAGCCGAGCCGGCGTTGGTCGCGGGCTTCAAGGGCGCCAAAGATGGCGCTCGCCGGGTGATCCGCCCGGTGCTGGTGCAGGTGCAGGAGCAAGGCTGAACGCAGTCGCTGCAGGGACTCACTCCGATGTCATCAACGCGCGCCCGGCCCCCGCCGGACGCCCTGGAACACGTAGAACGCGAAAGGAGCACCACATGATCTCGCTCTCGCCGACGGCGGCGGACAAGGTGAAGGAACTGCTCACGGGCCGCGGCACGCCGGAATCCGGCCTGCGCATCGGCGTGCGGGGCGGTGGCTGCTCGGGCAACTCGTACTTCATGGAGTTCTGCGAAGCCGAGGCCCCCGCGCCCGGCGACGAGATCGTCGAGTCGAACGGCGTGAAGCTGGTGGTCGACTTGAAGTCGATGGTGCTGCTGGGCGGCACCGAGATCGATTACGTGGAAGGGCTCATGGGCGCGGGCTTCAAGTTCAACAACCCGAACGTGAAGCACAACTGCGCCTGCGGCGAGAGTTTCTCGGCCTAGCCCGCCGAACCGACCCGCGCGCCGCGCGAAGCCTGAATGGGCCTCGCCGCCGAGCTCGCGCGAACACTGGCCGCACGGCCGGATGGGATAGTGACCGATGAACGGTGACCTGATCGTGAAGGACCTCCACGTGAGCGTGGAGGGCAAGGAGATCCTGAAGGGCCTGTCGTTGCAGGTGAACAAGGGCGAGATCCACGCGCTCATGGGCCCCAACGGCTCGGGCAAGAGCACGTTCGCGAACACGCTCATGGGCCACCCCAAGTACGAGGTCACCTCGGGCGACATCCTGTTCAAGGGTGAGTCGATCCTGGAAAAGGAGACCGACGAGCGCGCCCGCCTGGGGCTGTTCATGGCGTTCCAGTACCCGGTCGCCATTCCCGGCCTGACGTTCGGCTCGTTCCTGCGCGCGGCCTTGAATGCCCGCATCGCCCCCTCGGGCGGCGAGGACGGCAAGATGCCGACCAAGAAGGGCATTCCCCCCAAGGAGTTCCGCGAGCTCATGCGCAGCAAGATGAGCATGCTCAAGATGGACGAGAAGTTCGCCATGCGTTACCTGAACGATGGCTTCTCGGGCGGCGAGAAGAAGCGCGCCGAGATCCTCCAGATGGCCATCTTGAAGCCCGAGATCGCGATCATGGACGAGACCGATTCGGGCCTCGACATCGATGCGCTCAAGGTCGTGTCCGAGGGCGTGAACGCGCTGTCGGGCCCGGACTTGGGCGTGCTGGTGATCACGCACTACAACCGCATCCTCGATTACATCAAGCCGAGCAAGGTGCACGTCATGATCGACGGTCGCATCGCCACGAGTGGCGGACCGGAGCTCGCCCTCGACCTCGAATCGCGCGGCTATGACTGGGTGCGCGAGGAAGTGAGCAGCAAGTGACCACCGAACCGCAGATGGACTCGCGTGACAGCTATACCGAGAAGTACGGCTTTCACGACGCCGAGCAGCACGTGTTCAAGTCCCGCAAGGGGCTGGACGCCGACATCGTGCGCCAGATCTCGAAGCTCAAGGGCGAGCCGGAGTGGATGCTGGAGTACCGCCTGAAGGCGCTCGACATCTTCGAGAAGAAGCCCACGCCCATGTGGGGTGGTGACGTCTCGGCGATCGACTTCCAGGACATCTACTACTACGTGAAGCCCACGTCGGAAGAGGCCAAGTCGTGGGACGATGTGCCGGCCGACATGAAGCGGACGTTCGACAAGTTGGGCATTCCCGAGGCCGAGCAGAAGTTCTTGTCGGGCGTCGGCGCGCAGTACGACTCCGAGGTCGTGTACCACAAGATCCAGGCCGCGCTCGAGAAGCAGGGCGTGATCTTCCTGTCGACCGACCATGCGCTGAAGGAGTACCCGGAGCTGTTCAAGCAGTACTTCGGCACGGTGATCCCGTCGTCCGACAACAAGTACGCCGCCTTGAACTCCGCGGTGTGGTCGGGCGGGTCGTTCATCTACGTGCCCAAGGGTGTGAAGGTCGACGTGCCGCTGCAGGCCTACTTCCGCATCAACACCAAGGACATGGGCCAGTTCGAGCGCACGCTGATCATCGTCGATGAAGACGCGTACGTGCACTACGTGGAAGGCTGCACGGCGCCCACGTACTCCAGCGACTCGCTGCACTCGGCCGTGGTCGAGATCATCGTGAAGAAGGGCGGCCGCTGCCGCTACACGACGATCCAGAACTGGTCGAACAATGTCTACAACCTGGTCACCAAGCGCGCCGTGGCGTACGCCAATGCCACCATGGAGTGGGTGGACGGCAACCTGGGCAGCAAGCTCACCATGAAGTACCCGGCCATCTACATGATGGAGCCGGGTGCGCACGGCGAGGTGCTGTCGATCGCGTTCGCCGGCAAGGGCCAGCACCAGGACGCCGGTGCCAAGGCCGTGCACTGCGCGCCCAACACCAGCAGCAAGATCATCTCGAAGTCGATCTCCAAGGACGGCGGCCGCGCCGGCTACCGTGGCCTCGTGAAGGTCATGAAGGGCGCGGTCAACTGCCGCAGCACCGTGAACTGCGACGCGCTGATCCTCGATGAGCACTCGCGTTCGGATACCTATCCGTACATGGAGATCGAAGAGGACCAGGTCACCATCGGCCACGAGGCCACGGTGTCCAAGATCGGCGACGAGCAGTTGTTCTACCTCATGGCGCGCGGCATCCCCGGCGAAGAGGCCGCGGCGATGATCGTGTCCGGCTTCATCGAGCCGGTGGTGAAGGAACTGCCCATGGAGTACGCCGTCGAGATGAACCGCCTGATCCAGCTGCAGATGGAAGGGAGCGTCGGATGAGCACGCTCACTTCAAAGACGCCGACGGCACTGGCCGCCGGCTGGACCGAAAAATCGATCGCGCGCGCGGTGGCCGCACGCGAAGGTGCATGGGCGCTGGAGCGTCGCCGTGCCGCGATCGGGACCTTGAGCACGCTGTCGCTGCCGAAGCGTGAAGACGAGCTGTGGCGCCGCACGGACTTCGGCACGCTCGAGCAGGCGTTCGCCGCGCTCGATCCGTTCGCCGTGGCGCCGGCCGCGCGCAACATCGACGACCTGCCGCACCCGGTGCTCGAACGCCTGGCGGGCGAGGCCGGCAACGCGGCGGTCATCGTGCAGCGCGACGCTGGAGTGGTGCTGGAGCAGACGCACCCCGTGCTGCAAAGCCAAGGCATCACGGTGTGCTCGCTGGATCGCGCCACGCGCGAGCACGAGGCACTGCTGCAGCCCTACTACGGTTCGCTGCTGCATGACGACTACGACTGGTACGCCGCGCTCGGTGCGTCGCTGCATCAGGGCGGCGCGTTCGTGCACGTGCCGAAGGGCGTGAAGGCAGAGCTCCCGGTGCGGTTGTTCCACTGGATCGACGGTGCGGGCCGCCTCGTGGCGCCGCGCACGGTGGTCGTGGTGGAGGACGGCGCCGAGATCACGATCGTCGAGGAGCAGTTGTCCGAGACCGTGGAAGGCGCGTCGTTCCACGCCGGCGGCACCGAGGTGTTCGTGGGCCAGAACGCCAAGCTCACGTACGGCCAGATCCAGGACTGGGGCCGCAACGTGTTCCACTACGGCAACGTCCGCGCCCAGGTGGGCCGTGACGCTGAGCTGCAGTGGATGCAGGTCATGGTCGGCGGCCGCATGACCAAGGCCAACGGCTGGTTCAACCTGAACGGCCCCGGCGCGCGCGCGTTCGTGAACGGCTTCATGTTCGGCGACGCCCGCCAGCACTTCCACCTGCACACCTTGCAGCGCCACCTGCAGCCCAACTGCACCAGTGACCTGCTGATCAAGTGCTGTCTCAAAGATCGCGCCCGCAGTGTGTACCAGGGCCTGATCCAGGTGGCCGAGGGCGCGCAGAAGACCGACGCCTACCAGGCCAACCGCAACCTGCTGCTCAGCGATCAGGCGCGCGCCGACAGCATCCCGGGCTTGGAGATCCTGGCGAACGACGTGCGCTGCACGCACGGCGCCACGCTCGGCTACCTCGAACCCGAGCACCTGTACTACCTCATGGCGCGCGGCCTGCCGCGCGTGGAAGCGCAGCGACTCATCGTGGAGGCCTTCTTCGAGCCCGTGATCGAGCGCATCCCGCTTGAGAGCGTGCGCGAACGGCTGCGCGGCGAGATCGAGCGCAAGATCGGCTGATGTCGGCCATGAGACTGCATCCGGCGGGCGCGGCGGGTTCTCCCGGCGCGCCCGCGCCGGTCTCGGGCGCGGGACCGTTCGATCCGTACCAAGTGAAGCGCGACTTCCCGATCTTCGACACGCCGCGCGCCAAGCCGCTGGTGTACCTCGACAGCGCGGCCACGTCGCAGAAGCCGCTCGTGGTGCTGGACGCGATGGATCGCTACTACCGCACGTGCAACGCGAACATCCATCGCGGCGTGTACCAGATCGCCGAAGAGGCCACCGCGCTCTACGAGGACGCGCGCCGGCGCTTCGCGGCGTTCATCCACGCCTCACCGCGCGAGGTCATCTTCACGCGCAACTCGACCGAGGCGCTGAACCTGGTCGCGCGCGCCTACGGCGGCTGGAAGTTGAAGTCGGGCGACGCGGTGCTGCTGACGCCCATGGAGCACCACTCGAACCTGGTGCCGTGGCACATGCTGGCGGCCGAGAAGCAGCTCGAGCTGCGCTTCATCCCGCTCACCGGCAGCGGCGAGCTGGACCTCGATGCGCTGCCCGGCCTGTTCGCCGACGGCAAGGTGAAGCTGGTGTCGTTCGTGCACGTGTCCAACGTGCTCGGCACCGTGAACCCGGCGGCCGAGATCGCGCGCATCGCCAAGTCGTACGGTGCCACCGTGGTGCTGGACGCCTCGCAGAGTGCGGCGCACATGGCGCTCGATGTGAAGGCGCTGGGCGTGGACTTCATGGCGTGCACGGCGCACAAGATGCTGGGGCCCACGGGCATCGGCATGCTGTGGGGCCGGCGCGAGCTGCTGGAGGCCATGCCGCCGTTCCTGGGCGGTGGCGAGATGATCCGCAGCGTCACGCTCACGAGTTCGACCTGGAACGAGCTGCCGTGGAAGTTCGAGGCCGGCACCATGAACATCGCCGAGGCCGTGGGCCTGGGCGCGGCCGTCCGCTACCTGGAGCAGTTGGGCATGGGCAACGTCTTCGCGCACGACCGCGAGTTGTCGGCCTATTGCATGGAGCGCATGGCCGAGCTGCCGGGCGTGAAGGTGCTGGGCCCGCCGGCCGACCGGCGTGGGGGAGTGGTGGCGTTCACCGTCGAAGGCGTGCATCCTCATGACGTCGCCACGGTGCTCGACCGCGACGGCGTGTGCGTGCGCGCCGGGCACCACTGCGCGATGCCGCTGCACGACCTGCTGCAGGTGCCCGCCAGCGCGCGGGCGTCGTTCCACTGTTATTCACTGCGCGAGGACATCGACACGTTCGTGACGGGCCTGCGCAAGGTACAAGAGGTGTTCGCGCGCTAACGCCAACCGAAACGACCGCTGAACCCCGACGCAGGCCGCCGACAACCGAAACGACCGCTGAACCCCGACGCAGGCCGGAGGCCTGCAAGGCTCATATGGACGATCTCTTCCGCGACCACATCCTGGACCACTACCGCCACCCGCGCTGCCACGGCACCATCGAGCAGCCGGATGCGCGCGTGGAGGACGCCAATCCCCTGTGCGGCGACAAGCTGCGCATGGATTTCCGGTTCGTGGACGGGCGGGTGGTCGAGGTGCGCTTCAGCGGCACGGGCTGCTCGATCAGCCAGGCCTCGGCTTCCATGGTGTGTGAGGCCATCGAAGGCAAGACGCTCGACGAGGTGAAGGCGCTCACGCGCCAAGATGTGCTCGACCTGCTGGGCGTGGACGACCTGGGGCCGGTGCGCAGCAAGTGCGCCATGCTGGCGTTGAAGACCGTGAAGGCCGCCGCCTACGGCGTGACGAACTGGACCGACGACGAGGAGGACGACGAGGCATGAGCCCGACGACGACCCGATGGGTGAGCGTGGCCAGCGCGAGCGAGATCGCGGAAGGCACCACGAAGCTCGTGCGTATCGACGACACGCCCGTGGCCGTGTTCCATCTCGCCGACGGCTGGTACGCCATCGAGGACGTGTGCACGCACGACGGTGGCCCGGTGGCCGAGGGCACCCTCAAGGGTTGCATCATCGAATGCCCGCGCCATGGCGCGACGTTCGACGTGAAGACCGGGGCGGCCCTCACGTTCCCGGCAGTATCACCGGTTCCCACCTACGCCGTGCGTGTGGTGGGCGACGACGTTCAAGTGGAGTGGTCATGAGCGACAACGAGAAGAACACCGAAGCCACCGCCATCAATCCACACACCGGTCAGCCGCTGCC
>JBEBGT010000399.1:0-3834 GCA_040081365.1 Candidatus Eiseniibacteriota bacterium
AGCGCTGGCCGTCATCCGCGAGCGCGTGCACGCGTGACGTGCGCAGCGTGCCCAGCGCCGACACCAGCACGCCGTACTCGGCCGCGAACACGGACTCGGCCGAGCTGGCACGTGCCTTCTCGAGCGACAGCGTGGCGCCCCACGGCTGGTTCGCCGCCTCGTCGTCGAACGCCTCGAACGTCTCGGCGAAGCCGGCCCCGCGGTCGGCATGCGTGAACACCACGTAGACCGGGAACTCCATGCCGAGGTTCGAGCCCAGGTCCTGAAGCCGCTCGCGCAACGTGTTCGCGAGCGTCGCCACGGCGTCCGGCGCCGCCCCGGAGACATCCTGCACCGCGACCACGATCACGACGCCGTTGATCGGACGCTCGGGCCGCTGGCGCTGCAGCGACTGCAGGAACCCCACCCAGTCCTCGTCGTCGTCGAACTGCGAGCGCTTGAGCGTGCGGCCCGACATGTCGAGCAGGAACGCCTGTTCGGTGAACCACCAGTGGAAGTCGCGCCCGCCGCCCACGCCCTTCACCGCCCGCGGCCGGCCCTGCGAATCGCGCAACACCGAGGTGAGTCCGGACTCCTCGATGAGCCGGCTCTTGCCCGCGCCTTCGGGGCCGATCACGAAGTACATGGGCAGCTGGGCCAGCGCGCGATCGCCGAGCCGCTTGCCGACCGCCGACTTACGGAACTCCGCCATGGCGGCGTCCCATTCGGCTTTCACGTTGCGCACGACGACGTCCTGGCCGAACGTCGACTTCATGATCTCGCGTTCGACCTGCTTGTCGAGGTCGCCCTGGATCTCCTTACCGGCCTTCGCGCTCTTGAGCTCGCGCAGCATGAGCCACAACACGAGCCCGAGCACGACCACGGCGATCACCAGCGTGAGCACCAGGAACAGCACGAGATGGCGGCGCAGGAAGAAGCCCAGTGTCAGCACGACGCCCAGTGCCATGAGCAGGACGAAGCGCGGATTGGTGAAGCGGCTCGGGAGGCTGGCCATGGTCACAACCTCGAGAGCGCGCCGGCGACACCGCGCGCATGCAGGAACGTGATGAGCACGAGCGTGAGCCAGGACACGAGCACGGCCCCCGCCAGCACCGCCGGGGCCAGCCACGGCGGCAGCTTGCGCACGGTCTCGCCGCTGCGCTCGTCGGTGCGCGCCACGTGCGGGGCGATGCCCGCCGCCGGTTCGCCGCGCACGGCCGTGATGTCGGTGTAGAGCGCCGCGATCAGCGCCTCGCGGCCGGCCGGGTCGGTCATGTAGCGGCCGCGGTAGCCGAGCGCCAGACAGGCGTCGAACACTTCGATGGCCTCGATCGAGTTCTCGCGCTGCTTGCGGAGCTCATCCAGGCGCTGGAAGAAGCGTTGGCCGCCCACGAGATCGCGCTGCTCATGGAACTCGAGCTGGAGCGCGCCGGTCTGCAACCACAGCCCGATGCGCTCGGGCTTGCTCATCACGGCCTCGTCGAGCGCCACCGACAGCGCGTAGACCGACATCGCCGTCTCGTGATCCCGATGGCCGTGTGACTTGGCGGCGGCTTCGAATGCACTCCGTTGCGCCAGCCAGCGCTCGCGGACACGCGCCGGATCGATGGCGGCGTCCGGGCCGAACGCGGCGTGCAGCACGGCGAGCGGCTCCATGGCGAGGTCGACCAGGCGCGGGCGGGTCTCCACGCGCGCCGCGGCCGGGGCCGCCCCGCGCCTGCCCGGTGTGCGGATGGCGCTCTCGAGCACATCCGACGTCGGCTCCTGCTCGTAGGCGACCGCGGCCGGGCGGGCCTTGGGTCCACGGCGCTTGGGTCCCTTGGGGCCGAACATGCTCACTCCCAGATTCCGACCAGGTCGAGCTTCGCGGCGGCGAACTCGGGCGGCAGGTAGATCGCCACGCCGCGTGCCGCGGCGATGTCGTTCCACAGATCGTGCTGGCGATCGAGCTCGAAGTAGTCGTACGAATTGTGGTTCGGCGTACCGGCGGGCACGGGCGCGGGCGGCTGCACGCGCAGCCCCGGCAGCGCGGCCGCCATGAGGCCGAGCACGTTGCGCTCCGAGGCGATGACCACGCGCAGCGGGAAGCTGGCGATGACCTGCTGGCGGTCCATCTCGGGGTGCGACACGCCCAGGAAGAGCCGCGCGCGCGGCTCGAGCAGCTTGGGCTCCGACAGCGCGCCCACATGGATGGGGCCGGGCTTCTGCACGAGTTCCACGCGCTTGCCGCGCGTGGGGATGTTCTCCTGCAGCAGCTCCTCGAGCGTGCGGCACAGCTGGCCGAAGCAAGTGCCGAGCGCGTTGTGCTCGTACACCGGCAGTTCGCGCGCCGAGATCTTGGTGTTGAACGTGCACAGCTCGCCCGCGAGCGTGGTGAGCGCGAGGAACACCGGCTCGGGATGCACGCTGGCATTGTCGACGTAGTGTCGCAGCAGCGGCACGTAGGTGTTGACGCTGTGCAGCTGCCAGAAGTTGGCGGTGTCGCTGCGGCCGAACTCGGCCACACCACCACGGTTGGTGCGCAGTTCGCTCAGTTCACGGCTGCGGTCGAGCAGCAGGTTCAGCATGCGGCGCACCTGCGCGTGCAGCGAACGCGAGCCCTCGAGCGCGACGACGGGCGGGATGTACGGATCCGCCACACCGCCGAACGGTTCGCGCGTCGCGAATCCGGTGGTCGTGCGGACGACTTCGCCCAACGGCAGCACGTCGTGCTGCGACAGCGCCTCGTTGGGCAGCAACAGCACCAGGTTGCGGCGCGCCAGCGACAGTTCGCGATCGACGCCCTCGGTGAGGTCGTCCGCCACGAGCGTGGCCTTCTGCGTATAGCGCGGGCCGGGGATGGTGTCGCCCGCGACCTCGGCGACGAGCGGCTGGCCCGGACGCTGGATCGGGAGCGCCAGCGACACCAGCAGGCGGTCATGCTGTCCGTCGAACCACTTCCCGATGTCGCGCGCCACCGGCAACGGATCGCCGGCGTCGGTGTCGAACGACGTGCCGTCGGGGAACACACCCGAGGCGCGCAGCAGGCTGAAGCGGCCGTGCAGCAGTGCCTGATCGTCGAGCGTGAACGAGCGCAGCCCCCAGCCGAACGGCTCGCTGAACCGGAAGCGCTGGGTCAGCCGGTGGTGGTGCGCGCGTTCCATCTGCTGGAAGTGCTGCGGCGACAGCAGCATGCCTTCCTGCCAGACGACGCCCAATCCCTGTGCGCTCGCGTCCTTCGTCGGCTCGGCCATCGCGTCACTTCTCCGGGGTCAGCGTGAAGCTCGTGGCACCTGCGGTCAGTTTGAGCGCCTTCTGCTTGACGGGTTGGATCCAGTACCAACCCGCTCCAGCGCGCTTGCAGAAGTTGCCCTCGACCACGACGACCGTGGCCTTGGGATCCTTCGCGAGCACCCATTCCTTGGACGCTCCGGGGGCGACGAAGTCCTCGAGTGGCTTCCCGAGCACGTTCGCCCCCGCGGCATCGATCTGCTTCGACCAACCCAGGCCCTTGTTGTTGAGCACGGTGCGGATCGCCGCTTCATCGGCCACCATGAACACGCGCAACTTGAGCGCGGAGGCCGTGCCGGAACCACAGTTGTTGCACTCGGCGGCGGCGGTGATCGTGACCTTGACCTTCCCCTTGCCGCCGAACGGCATGGGAATGGCATGGGCAGGCCACACGGCAAGGCCAGCGAGGAACCACATCGCGAGCACCGGCCTGACCAGTCGGGAGATACGGGTCAAGAGAGAGGGCATGGAAGAGCGAGAGTAGGCCCGTGACTCGTTCGCGGTCAAGGGTTTACAGCGCTCATCGAGTTCGCCCGGGGCGAACTTCGTGAGCCGCTCGCAAGCTCGTGTGAGCAGGATGATTAG
>JBEBGT010000400.1:0-3831 GCA_040081365.1 Candidatus Eiseniibacteriota bacterium
GTGCATTGGGACAAGTTCCTGACCATTCTGGGGCTGGGAACGGTATCGTTGGCGGCGTCCAGCACGTTGGTCGGTGCGGTCATCGCGCAGACGCGCAGCCGTGGCGCGCTGTTTGCTGGCGTCTCGCTGCCGTTGTTGTTGCCGGTGCTGGCGGCGGGCGTGGCCGGCACGCGTGCACAGTGGGAAGGTTCTGAGATCGCGCCCTACGTGAAGTTGCTGACGGCCTACGCGGTGGCACTGCTCGGCATGAGCCTGTTACTCTACGACCATCTCTGGGAGGACTGATCCGGGAGCTGTGCTGCGGTCGGGCCGGTGTCCTGGGCGGATCACGATGATCTGGCGAATCGGCATCTTCATCTGGATCGCCGCCACGATGGCGGTGGCTTTGCTGCAGGCACCACTGGTGCCCGTCCTGCAGGAGACCACGCGCGTGCTGTACTTCCACATCCCCGCGGCGTGGATCTCGGTGCTGGCGCTCGGCTGGTCGATGTTGCATAGCGCACTGTACCTGTGGAAACGCGACTTGAAGCACGACGACCAGGCGGCCGCCGCGGCCGAGCTGGGGCTGCTGTTCTGCATCGGCGCCACGGTCTCGGGCTCGTTGTGGGCCAAGGCGATGTGGGGCAGCTACTGGAACTGGGACCCGCGCGAGACCAGCATCTTCTTCGTCCTGCTCTTGTATGGCGCGTACCTTGCGCTGCGCGGCAGCATCGAAGGGGACGACAAGCGGGCCCGGCTTTCAGCCGTGTACTCGGTCATCGCGTTCGTGGCCGTGCCGCCGCTCATGTTTGTTGTGCCACGCATCTATTCGACACTGCATCCGGATCCCATCATCAACTCGACCGGCAAGGTCGATATGGACCCCATGATCCGCTGGTGCTTCCTCACCATGCTGGTCGGCTTCACGTTCCTGTACTTCTGGCTGCAGTCGCTGCGCGTGCGCGTGTTCCGGCTCGAGCGGCGCCTGTCGGCGTGACGGCTTCTTTCCAAGGAATCGCCATGGACCGCAACTGGGTGGTGCTCGGTGTCTCGCTTCTGGTGTGGGGTCTGCTGTTCGTGTGGATCCTGCGCGTGGAGCGGCGCCTCAACGATATGGAGAAGCGATGAACCTCAAGGTCATCGTCGCCATCGTGCTGCTGGCCGTGGCGGCTGGCGTCGGCGTGTCGAGCTTCAAGCGCACCATGACGCCTTATATCGGCTTCGCCGAGGCGCGCACGGCGAGCGGGCTGGTGCAGGTGAACGGCAAGCTCGCCGACAAGGATTACGTCCTGAAGACCGAAGAGCAGTTCCTGCGCTTCAACCTCAAGGACGAGAAGGGTGACGTCATGCCGGTCGAGTACCGCGGCGTCATCCCCGGCAACTTCGACCAGGCGGTCAGTGTCGTGGCCATCGGCAAGTTCGCCGGCGACCACTTCGAGGCCAGCCAGTTGCTGGTGAAGTGCCCGTCCAAGTACCAGGCCGAGGCCGACAAGGCCACCAAGGCGGCCACTTCGTGAAGCGCGAGGAACTGGTCCCCGCGCTCGCCCTGATCGTGCCCGCCCTAGTCTTAGGCGGCGTGCTCACGTCCACGGGCGCGCTCAATTGGGGACAGGTGTCGTGCTGGCTGGCGTTCATCGCATCGCTCACGGCCGGTGTGGCGTGGCTCGGTCTGCTCTCCGGGCAGGAGCGCATGGAACCCGTGGCACGCGCGGCCTACAAGGTGCAGTGGCTGGCACTGCTGGGTGGCGCGGTGTTCCTGTGGTGGATCCTGTTCAACCACCAGTTCCAGTACCAGTACGTGCACGACTACTCGTCGCGGACCATGCCGTCGTACTACGTGTACGCGGCGTTCTGGGGCGGGCAGGAGGGCACGTTCCTGCTGTGGGCGCTGCTCACCACCTCGCTGGGCCTGGTGCTCATGCGCTGGAAGAGCCCGCTCACGCAGGCGTCGATGTTCTTCCTCAATATTCCCGTGGTGCTGCTGGCGTTCGTGAGCGTGGTCCGCGGTCCGTTCCTGCGCAGCGCGCAGGCGTACACCGACGGTGCCGGACTGAACCCGCTGCTGCAGGACTATTGGATGACCATTCATCCGCCTATCCTGTTCACGGGCTTCGCGTCGTTCGTGGTGCCGTTCGCCATCGCGTGCGCGGCGCTCTTGAAGCGCGACTACGACGGCTGGGTCAAGCCCGCGCTGCCGTGGGTCGTGTTCTCCACGGCCATCCAGGCCACCGGCTTCATCATGGGTGGCGTGTGGGCCTACAAGGTGCTGGGCTGGGGCGGCTACTGGGGCTGGGATCCGGTCGAGAACGGCTCGCTGATCCCGTGGCTCGCCAACATCGCGCTGCTGCACGGCCTGCTGGTGCAGCGCGTCACCGGATCGCTCCGGCGCACCAACTTCTTCCTGGCCGTGACCAGCTACGTGCTGGTGCTGTACGCGTCGTTCCTCACGCGCAGCGGTGTGCTGGCCGACTTCTCGGTGCACTCGTTCGCGGCCAACGACCAGTGGCACCTGCCGGGCGGCCTCGGTGGCTTCCTGATCTCGTTCATCGTGCTGGCCGCGGTGGCGGGCTACGGGCTCCTGCTCGCGCGCTTGAACGACATTCCCAAGGACACGCAGCCGCTGGGCTCGTTCTCGCGCGAGTCGTTCATGTGGCTGGGCCAACTGGTGTTCATGCTCATGTGCGCCCTGGTGGCGGTGGGCATGAGCGCGCCGCTCATCACGCGGCTGTTCGGGCCGCCGAGCAACGTGCAGACCAGCTACTACAACCTGGTGAACGCACCGCTGGCCGTGGCGATGGGGCTGCTCTTGGGCATCGCGCCGCTGCTGCGCTGGCGCCAGCACGAGCCCGAGACGTTCATGAAGGCGGCACTCCCGGGTGCGGTGCTGGGCGTGATCACGGCCGGGGTCGCGTTCGCGCTGGGCGTGCGGCAGCCCATGCCGGCGCTGATCATGTTCGCCATGGGCTTCGCGATCGCGGCCAACTTCGTGGTCATGCTGCGCGGCTTCAAGGCGTCGTGGAAGCACGGCTCGGCGTACCTGGGCCACATGGGCGCGTCGGTCATGTTGATCGGCGTCATCGCCTCGAGCGGCTACGGTGTGTCGGAGCAGGTGCAGCTGCCGCGTGGTGAGGCGCGCAAGGTGCTGGGCTTCAACATGAACTTCCAGGGCATGGAGAAGGACAAAGAAGGCAAGGATCACGCCCTGATCGCCGTGGTGGCCGACGGTCGTACGTTCACGGCGAACGCCAAGTTCTACTGGAGCGAGTACAATCAGGGCTACATGAAGAAGCCGCACATCGAGCGCTACCTCACGCACGACATCTACATCTCGCCGCTCGAGATGGTGGGGGGTGGCGACGTGGGCGGCACGTGGTTCCAGCCGGGCGAGACCAAGCAGGCCGGCAACGTGAAGTTCACGTTCGAGGGCTTCCTGCCCGAGCCGGGCGACGGCAAGATGAAGCTGACGGCCAACGTGGTCGCCGACATCGGCGGCCGCACGGTGCCGTTGAAGCCGGTGCTCGAGATCTCGATGGCCGAGGGCAAGCGCACCTCGACGCCGGCGTACCTGCCGAGCGGCGGCACGCTGGCGATCGTGTCGGCAAACCCGCAAGACGGCAGCGTGATGCTGGCGCTGCCGGGCGAGGAGCGCGGCAAGGACAGCCAGACGCTGGCGGTGGAGGTGAGCACCAAGCCCTTCATCAACCTGGTGTGGCTGGGGGCGATCGTCATGCTGGCGAGCGCGTTCCTGTCGATGTGGCGCCGCGTGCTCGACAACCGGCGCGAGCCGGTGGCGGGGGCTGCCAAGTCCGCCTGAGTACCCCCGCATGAGACTGACCCGCGAGCCGTTCCGCC
>JBEBGT010000038.1:0-14386 GCA_040081365.1 Candidatus Eiseniibacteriota bacterium
GAGCACTACGTGACCGCAGCACCGAACACCAGGATCTTGCCCATGAAGCCGGCCGTCGGCGGGATGCCGCCCAACGAGATCATGAACAGCGTCAGCGCGAGCCCGATGAGCGGCTTGCGGAAGCCCATGCCCGCGAGGTCCGACACCAGCATGGGTTCGTCGGCGCCCTTGCCCAGCATGGTGAGCACCGCGAACGCACCCAGGTTCATGAACGAATACACGGCCAGGTAGAACACCGCGGCCACGTAGCCCTCGTTGCCGCCCGCGACCAGCGCCACCAGGATGTAGCCCGCGTGCGCGATGCTCGAGTACGCCAGCATGCGCTTGATGTTGTTCTGGAGCAGTGCGGTGACGTTGCCCACGGTCATGGTGAGCATGGCGATCACGGCGAGCAGCGGCTGCAGGTCGTGGCCCATGGTCGGCAGCGCGCGCATGAGCACGCGCATGAGTGCCGCGAAGCCCGCGGCCTTGGCACCGGCCGACATGAACCCGGTCACGCTGGTGGGCGCACCCTGGTAGGCGTCGGGGGTCCACATGTGGAACGGCACGGCGGCGACCTTGAACAGGAAGCCCGTGAGCACGAGCAGCGCGCCCGCCAGCACCAACGGGTTCGTCCCGAGCGGTGAGTCACCCAGGAAGTCGCCGATGCGCGCCAGGTTCGTGCTGCCGGTGCCGCCATAGAGGAGCGCGATGCCGTACAGCAGGAACGCCGAGGCGAACGCGCCGAGCAGGAAGTACTTGAGCGCGGCCTCGTTGGACTCGAGCAGGTTGCGGCGGAACGCCACCATCACGTACAGGCCGAGCGACATGAGCTCGAGCCCGAGGAAGATGGTGATGAGGTCGTTGGAGGCCGCCATGACCACCATGCCGAGCACCGACGACAGCAGCAGCGCGTAGTACTCCGGCTGGCCGATCTTGGTGCGCTTGGCGTAGTTCCACGACAGCAGCACCGCCACCGCGCCGATCGCGCAGAACAGCAGCGTGAAGAACACGGTCATGCCGTCGTGGACGAACATGCCCTCGAACAGCGAGCGCTTGTCGAAGCGCACGTTCCACACCGCGTAGGCGGCGGCCGCGAGCGTGGCGAGCGCGACCAGCGGACCGCGATTGCCGTTCGGGCGCGGCGGGATGAACTCCAGGAGCAGCAGTGCGATGAAGCCCACCGTGAGCGCGATGATCGCGCCCAGGGCCCACCAGTCCACCATCAGGAAGTGGGGCTGCGGGACGATGCTCATGGCCGCACCTCCGAGGCGATCGGCGCCGGGACGGGCGTCTCACGGGGCGCGAACACCGGCGGGGCGAGCCCGGCCATAGTGGCGCTGAGCACCGCGCGCTGCTGCGTGAGCTGGAGCGTGCGGTCGAGCGCGGGCTGCATGCGGTCCAGGAACGGCTGCGGCATGCAGCCCATCCAGAAGATCAGCACCAGGAGCGGCGCGAACACGAGCCGCTCGCGCAGCGTGAGGTCGCCGAGCCGGTTGTTCTCCTCGTGCGTGACCGGGCCGAACACGACGCGCTGGTACATCCACAGCATGTAGCACGCCGACAGGATCACGCCCGTGGAGGCCACGGCCGCCCAAGCGAACGACGTCTTGAACGCCCCGAGCAGCACCAGGAATTCACCCACGAACCCGTTCGTGCCCGGCAGGCCGATCGACGACAGCGTCACGATCAGGAAGATGACCGAGAACACCGGCACGACCTTCCACAGCCCGCCGAAGTCGGCGATCGCACGCGTGTGCCGGCGCTCGTAGATGACGCCCACCAAGAGGAACAGCGCGCCGGTCGAGACACCGTGGTTGAGCATCGTCATCATGGAGCCGGCGAAGCCCTGCGAGTTCAATGCCATGAGCCCCAGCATGCAGAAGCCCATGTGGCTCACCGACGAATAGGCGACCAGCTTCTTCATGTCGGGTTGCACCATGGCCACCACCGCGCCGTACACGATGCCGACGATGGAGATCCACGCGATCCACGGCCCGCACTGCAGCAGGGCGTTCGGGAACAGCGGCATGGCGAAACGCAGGAAGCCGTAGGTGCCCATCTTGAGCAGCACGGCCGCCAGGATGACCGAGCCGGCCGTGGGCGCTTCGACGTGCGCGTCGGGCAACCAGGTATGCACCGGGAACATGGGCACCTTGATCGCGAACGCGAACGCGAACGCGAGGAAGTACCAGAACTGGCTCGCCGGGGCCATGGGCATGGCGTAGAACGCCATGAGGTCGAACGACGGCACGCCCGAGAACTGCTTCTGCACGTTCCACAGCGACAGGATGGCGACCAGCATGAGCACGCTGCCGACCATCGTGTAGAGGAAGAACTTCACCGCCGCGTAGATGCGGCGCTGGCCGCCCCACACGCCGATGAGCAGGTACATCGGGATCAGCATGGCCTCCCAGAACACGTAGAACAGCAGCACGTCGAGGCAGAAGAACGTGCCCAGCATGCCAGCCTCGAGCGCCAGAAGCAGCGCGTAGAACTCGCGCGGCTTCTTGTCGACCGCCGTCCAGGCCCCGACCATGGCGATGAGCGACATGAACGTGGTGAGCAGCGCGAGCAGTCCGCTCACGCCGTCGATGCCGAGGTGATAGCTGGCCCCCACCGACGGGATCCACGCCAGCTTCTCCTCGAACTGGAATCCGGGCACGCCCGGCACCACGCGCCACCACAGCGGCAACGACACCGCGAACTCGATCGCGGCGGCGAGCGTCGCCCACAGGCGGGCGGAACGCTCGGCACCCCGCGGCAGCAGCGCCACGAGGATGGCAGCGGCCAGCGGGAAGAAGATCAGGAACGACAACCAGGGAAGAGAACCCACCGTCACCTCAGGAAGTGGAGGAACAGCGCGATCACGCCGAGCGTGATGAACAGCGCATAGGTTCCGACGTAACCCGTCTGGAAGAGCTTGAGGATGGCCGAGCCGCCCTCGAGCGTGTAGCCGGCACCGTTCACCAGGCCATCGACGACCTTGGCATCCCACACGCGCCACAGCCACTCCGAGACCCCGACGAACGGGCGGACGACCACGGCGTGATAGAACTCGTCGACCCAGTACTTGTTCTCGAGCAGGCGGTGCACACCGTCGAGCCGCTGGCGCAACGCGGTGGCCATGGCCGGGTTCCACAGGTAGGCGCGCAGAGCCATGAAGATGCCGAACAATGCCACGCCCACCGACGTGAAGATGAGCGCCCACTCGGTGCCGCGCGAGACCTCATGGTGCACCAGGCCCGCCTCGCCCGACTCCATGACCGGCCGCAACCAGCGCTCGAGCAGGTGCCCGCCCTCCTGGAACGGCATGCCGACGTAGCCGCCCACGATCGACAGTACCGCCAGCACGACGAGCGGCGCGATCATCGACGGCGGCGACTCGTGCAGGTGGTGTTCCGCCTCGTGCGACACCCGCGACGGGCCGCGGAACGTGAGCACGTAGAGCCGCGTCATGTAGAACGCGGTGAGCCCGGCGCCCACGATGCCGGCGAGCCAGATGCCCTTGTGCCCGCTCGCGAACGCGGCGTGCAGGATCTCGTCCTTGCTGAAGAAGCCGGCGAAGAACGGCACGCCCGTGATGGCGATGGTCGCGATGAGCATGGTGCCATGCGTCCACGGCAGCTTGGACGCCAGGCCGCCCATCTTGCGCATGTCCTGCTCGTCGCTCATGGCGTGGATCACGGAACCGGCGCCCATGAACAACAGCGCCTTGAAGAACGCGTGCGTCATGACGTGGAAGATGCCGGCGCCGAACGCGCCCACGCCGCAGGCCATGAACATGTAGCCGAGCTGGCTCACCGTGGAGTACGCCAGCACGCGCTTGATGTCGTTCTGCGCCAGGCCGATCGTGGCGGCCATGAGCGCGGTGGCCGCGCCGATCACGGCCACGACCTCCATGGTCGCCGGGGCGAGCTCGAACAGCACGTGGCTGCGCGCCAGCATGTAAACGCCGGCGGTGACCATCGTGGCGGCATGGATGAGCGCCGAGACCGGCGTGGGGCCTTCCATGGCGTCCGGCAGCCACACGAACAGCGGGATCTGCGCGCTCTTGCCGGTGGCGCCCAGGAACATGAGCAGCGTGGCGAGTGTGACCGCCGCGCCGCCGGCCGCGAACACGTGCGGCGCCGCGGCGAACACGCGGTCGAAGTCGAGCGAGCCCGTGGCCGCGATGATCATGAACGCGCCCAGCATGAAGCCGAAGTCGCCGATGCGGTTGACGATGAACGCCTTCTTGCCGGCGTCGGCCGCGGACGGCTTGTGGTACCAGAAGCCGATCAGCAGGTACGAGCACAGGCCCACGCCTTCCCAGCCCACGAACAGCAACAGGTAGTTGCTGGCGAGCACGAGCGTGAGCATGGAGAACATGAACAGGTTCAGGTACAGGAAGAAGCGCCGGAACGAGTGGTCATGGCTCATATAGCCGGTCGCGTAGATGTGGATGAGCGAACCCACACCGGTGACGACCAGCACCATGATGGCGCTGAGCGGGTCCAAGAGGAACGCCACGTCGACCGAGAAGTCGCCCACACGCATCCACGTCCACGCCAGCTCGGTGAGATGGCGCTCGTGCTCGGGCAGGCTCGCCAGGTGCAGCACGGCGCGCAGCGCGAATCCGAACGCCGCGAGGACGGCGCCACACGCCAGTACCGCGGTGCCACGCTTCCCCAGCCGGTCGCCGAGCAGCAGGTTGATCGCCACGGCGGCGAGCGGCAGTGCGGGGATGATCCAGAGCATCGGCAGGTTCACGGGTCAGCCCTTGAGCAGGTGGATCTCGTCCACGAACACGGTTTCGCGGAGGCGGAACAGCTGGACGATGATGGCCAGGCCGATGGCGACTTCCGCCGCGGCCACGGTCATGACGAAGAACACGAAGATCTGGCCGTCCAGGGACTTGAGATGGCTCGCGAACGACACGAACGCCAGGTTCGCGGCGTTCAGCATGAGCTCGATCGACATGAAGATGATGAGCGCGTTGCGGCGCACCAGCACCCCCACCACGCCGATCGTGAACACGATCGCGGACAGGGCGATGAGCCAGCTGAGCGGGATCTGGGTCACCGGGCCCCCTCCCCTGCGGTGCGCGCGCGACCGCGCGCGATGACGATCACTCCGACCATGGCCACCAGCAGCAGGATGGACGTGATCTCGAACGGGAACAGATAGCGCGAGTACAGCACCTTGCCGATGGCGGCCACGTTGCCGTGCTCCATGGCGGGCACCTGCTCGTTGGCGGGGCCCAACGCCCAGCCTCGGCGCAGCAGCGTCGTGGCCACCAGCAGCAGTGCTGCGCCGGCCAACCATCCGATACCGCGGCGCACCGCGGTCTGCACGCCGGTCTCGACGTCGTGCTGCAGGTTCAGGTACATGATCACGAACAGGAACAGCACCATGATCGCACCGGCGTACACGACGATCTGCACCAGGCCCAGGAATTCGGCGCCCTGCAGCAGGTAGATGCCGGCGAGCGCACTGAACGCCAGCACGAGGAACAGCGCGCTCGTGACCGGGTTCTTGTGCAGCACGACCAGCAGCGAGCACACCACGAGCAGGGCGGCGAATCCAAAGAACAGCACGAGCATCAGTTCGGCCCCTTCCCGTACAGCCACAGCGCGGCGATCAGCACGTTCACGATCGAGGCCGGCAACAGCACCTTCCAGCCGAACGCCATGAGCTGGTCGTAACGCAGCCGCGGGAACGTCCAGCGCACCCAGATGAAGAAGAACAGCAGCGTGAACAGCTTCGCGAGGTACCACACGAGCCCGGCCCACGCGGGGCCCGGGCCGTGCCAGCCGCCGAAGAACAGCGTCACCGCGATCGAGCTGATGACAATCATGTTCATGTACTCACCGAGGAAGAACAGCGCCCACTTCATGGACGAGTACTCGGTGTGGAAGCCGGCGACCAACTCGCCCTCGGCTTCGGGCAGGTCGAACGGCGCGCGGTTGGTCTCGGCGAACGCCGTGATCAGGAAGATCACGAACGGGATCACGAGGTACCAGTGGAAGATGCCCCAGTTCGGCAGCCACACCGGCGTGCCGGGAATCTGGTAGAAGCCCGCCTGCGCCTCGACGATGCCGACCAGCGACAGCGTGCTGGACTTGAGGATCACCGGGATCGTCGACAGGCCCATGGCGAGTTCGTACGAGATCATCTGGGCCGACGAGCGCAGGCCGCCCAGGAGCGCGTACTTGTTGTTCGACGACCAGCCCGCCAGCGTGATGCCGTACACGCCGAGGCTCGACATGGCCATGAACAGCAGCAGGCCCACGTTGATGTCCGTGACCACGAACATCGGCGGCGGCCCCATGGGGATGACCGCGAACGTCACGATGGCCGGGAACACCGCCAGCATGGGGGCGATGTGGAAGATGATCTTGTTGGCCTGCGCCGGGATGAACTCCTCTTTGAAGAGGAGCTTCAGGACGTCGGCGATCGGCTGCAGCAGGCCCAGCGGGCCCACGCGGTTCGGGCCCGTGCGGGCCTGGATGTGACCGCAGATCTTGCGCTCGGCGTAGATCAGGTACGACACGACTCCGAGCATGACCTGCAGGATGATCAGCACCTTGACGAGCGCCCAGGTGAAGACCTGCACGGCGGGGATGTTCCACAACGCGGCCATCCTGGCGACTCCCTCCCCTTTACCCTGCGGTCCCGACCGGGGCGGCAGCCGCGGCCTTGCGCGCGGTCACGCGCAGTCCGCTGCCACCCGGCGTACCCAGCCGGTTGAGTTCTGCTCCCGCGTAAGGCACGAACACCGCGCCCGCGGGCACCGAATCATCGATCTCGAGCGGCAGCGTGACCGCACCGGCCGGGCCGGTGAGTTCGACGCGGTCGCCTGCTGCCATGCCCAGTCGGGACGCCTCGGCCGGCGACAGCCGCGCGCGCGAGACGCCCGCGAGCTTCGACAGCGTGTTGGAGCGCGACGACTGACTGCCATCGGCGAACAGCGTGCCGCCCGACAGGAGCCACAACCCGTCGCCCGCGGCCGGCGTCGACGGCGCATCCACCGCGACGATGCGCTCGGCGACGCGCGCCTCGCCGAGCACGGCGCCGTCCGGCAGCAGCGTGGCGTACGACAGTCCCTGGAAGCCCGGCACGAGCCGCGCGATCTCGCGGAACACGTCCTCGGCCGTGCGGTAGCGCCAATCGGCGCCGAGCGACTGCGCGACGGCCTGGAACACTTCCCAGTCCGCGCGTGCGCCCTTGCGCGGGCTCAAAGCGCGGTTCGAACGCTGCAGGCGGCGCTCGCTGTTGAGCGTGGCGCCCTCCTTCTCGGCGAACGCGGCCACCGGGAACACGACGTGCGCCCGGGCGGCGGTGCGCGTGAGGAACATCTCGTTCACGATCACCAGTTCGCACTTCTCGAGCGCCTTCTCGACCAGCGCGCGATCGGCCGCGCTCGCGAGCAGGTCATCCGACGCGATCCACAGCGCGCGCACCTTGCCCTCGGCCGCCGCGGCGATCGCCGCGCGCGCCGGCTGCCCTGCGCCCGGGAGCGTGCGGCCCCAGGCCTTCTCGAACGTGGCGCGCGCCGCGGCGTCGCTGGCACGGCCGAAGCCGGGCAGCGTGTCGGGCGTGAGGCCCATCTCGAGCGCGCCGGCGCTGTCGTGATGCGCACCGAACGCCATGACGCTGGAGGTCGTGGCCGTGATCGCGCCCAGCGCCCAGGCCAGGTTCTCGATCGCCTGCACGAGTGCGGGTGCCTGCGCGTGCTCCAGCACGCCGCGTCCGAACAGCAGCGCCTTGCCGGCCGCCGCGCGCATGCGCTGCGCGGCCGCGGCCACCGCGGCCCCGGACACGCCGGTGTCGGACTGGCACTTCTCGGCCGTCCAGCCCGCGAGCGAACCCTTGAGCGCTTCGAGCGCACTGGCCACGTCGGCCGGAGTGCCCTCGGGCAGCCCCAGATCGAGCGCGGCCTTGGTGAGCGCCAGCGTGAGCGCGAGTTCGGCGCCCGGCTTCACGGCGAGCCAGTCGCCCTTGAACCGGGGCCGCGCCAGCTTCACGCGGCGCGGGTGCGCCACCGTGACGTGCAGGCCGCGCTGGCGGAAGCCGCGCACCACGGCCGCCTGTGCGAGTGGGGCCTCGCCCTGCAGGTCCTCGAACAGCACCAGGACCTCGTTGGCGTTATAGAGCGCGTCGAACGTGAGCCCGGGCCGTCCGCCACCACAGGCGCGCAGCACGGCATCGCCCGCCACCGCCGACGCCACGCGCGTGCGTGCGTCGACGTGCGGCGTGCCGAGCACCCCGCGCGCGAGCTTCTGGAACAGGTACTGCTCTTCGATGTTGAGCTTGTCGCCACCCACGAACGCCACCGAGTCGGGGCCGTGCGTGGCCATGATGTCGCGCAGGCGCGCGGCGGCGAACGCGATGGCCTCGTCGTACGACGCCGGCTGCAGCGCGGCACCACTGCGCACGAGCGGCAGCGTCAGCCGGTCGGCGGCGTTCACGAAGTCGTGGCCGAAGCGGCCGCGCACGCACAGGTACTCCTGGTTCACGCCGCGGAACTCGGTGCCGCGCGCACGCAGGATCTCCATGCCGCGCACGCCGAGTCGCACGGAACAACCGTTCGAGCACCACTCGCACACGGTGATGTGCTGGCGCAGGTCCCACGGGCGGGCCTTGAAGCGGTACGGCAGCGCGGTGAGCGCGCCGACCGGGCAGACCTCGATGCAGTTGCCGCACTGCTCGCACGCGAGCGGCTGGCGGTCGAACGACGAGATCTCGGTGTGCACGCCGCGCTGGTGCGCCGTGAGCGCATTCTCGCCCATCACCTCATCGCAGTAGCGCACGCAGCGCATGCACACGATGCAGCGATTGGCTTCCTTCTTCACGATCGGGCCCAGGTCCTCGCTGTCGAACGTGCGCTTGGCCTCGTCCATGCGGGACGAGTCATGGCCGAACGCGAACGCGAGATCCTGCAGCTGGCACTCGCCGCCCTCGTCGCACACCGGGCAGTCGAGCGGGTGATTCACGAGCAGGAATTCCATGACGCCCTTGCGCGCCTTGGTCGCCGTGTTGGACGCCGTGCGCACATGCATGCCGTCGGCGACCGGCGTCGTGCAGCCGGTCTGCACCTTCGGCATCCATGCGATCTCCGGCGTGCCATCCGCCGCGAGCACCGGCTGGCGGTTGGCGTCGAGCTTCGGCATGCCGACCTCGACCACGCAGATGCGGCACGCGCCCAGGGGCGGCAGCGTCTGGGGCGAGCAGAACACCGGGCCGTGCACCTCGGCGACGCGCGAGGCGTCGGTGACGAGCGTGCCCGCCGGGACCTCGACCGTGCGGCCGTCGATGGTGACCTTGACCAGCTTGCTCACGCGCGCACCCCCGCCACTTCCTCGCGCCGGCGGTTCACCATGCAGCTCTTGTGCTTCACATGGTGCTCGAACTCCGCGCGGAAGTGCTTGAGCGCGCCCTGCACGGGCATCGCGGCGGCATCGCCGAGCGCGCAGAAGCTCTTGCCCAGGATGTTGTCGGCGACGTCGGCGAGCAGGTCGATGTCGGCGTCGCGGCCGGTGCCGTTCTCGAGGCGCTCGAGCACCTCGCTCATCCAGTACGTGCCTTCGCGGCACGGCGTGCACTTGCCGCACGACTCGTGCTGGTAGAAGCGCGTGATGTTCCACAGCGCGTCGACGATGCAGGTGCGGTCGTCGATCACGATGACGCCGCCCGAGCCCAGGAACGTGCCCTTGGCGTTCATGCTCTCGTAGTCGAGCCCGGTGTCGAGGTCGGCCGCGGGCAGCATCGGCACCGACGAACCGCCGGGGATGATCGCCTTGAGCTTCAGGCCATCGCGCATGCCGCCGCAGTCGTTCTCGATGAGCGACTTCATGGAGTAGCCGAGCGGGACTTCGTAGTTGCCGGGGCGCTTCACCGGACCCGAGACCGACAGCACCTTGGTGCCGGCGGACTTCTCGGTGCCCCACTGGCGGTAGAACGCCGCACCGTGCTTCACGATGTGCGGCACCGCCATGAGCGTCTCGACGTTGTTGACCACGGTGGGGCAGGCGTACAGGCCCTCGACCGCCGGGAACGGCGGCTTCAAGCGCGGCTGGCCGCGATAGCCCTCGAGCGACGACAGCAGCGCAGTCTCCTCGCCACAGATGTACGCGCCGGCGCCCAGGTGCGTGTAGAGCTGGAACGCATAGCCCGAGCCCATGGCGTTGTCGCCCAGGATCCCGGCCTTGCGCGCCTCGGCGATGGCGACGTCGACGATGCGCTGGATGTACTCGAACTCCCCGCGCAGGTAGATGTATCCGGTGTGCGAGCCGATCGCGTAGCCCGCCAGCATCATGCCTTCGATCAAGAGGTGCGGGTTCTTCTCCATGAGCTCGCGGTCCTTGAATGTCCCCGGCTCGGATTCGTCGGCGTTGCACACGATGTACTTGGGCTTGGGGCTGCCCTTGGGCACGAAGCTCCACTTCATGCCCGTCGGGAACCCGGCGCCACCGCGACCGCGCAGGCCCGAAGCCTTGACGACGTCGATCACCTGGTCGGCGGGCGTCTTGCCGAGCGTGGCGGCGGCCGCGTCGTACCCGCCACCCTTGCGATAGGTGTCGAGCGTGCGCAGTCCCGGCGTGTCGATGTCCTTGAACAGCAGCGGGCCGCGGCTCACTTGAGCTTCTCCAAGAGGGCGTCCACCTTCGCCTCGTCGAGGTTCTCGTGGTAGTCGAAGCCCACCTGCATGCAGGGCCCGCCGCCACAGGCGGCCAGGCACTCCACGCGGCGCAACGTGTAACGGCCGTCCGGCGTGGTCTCGCCGTGGCCGACGCCGAGCTTCTTCTCGAGATGCTTGAACAGCTTGTCCGCGCCCATGAGCGAGCACGACAGCGTCATGCAGACCTGAAGGTGATGGCGACCCACCGGCTTCAAGTTGAACATGGTGTAGAACGTCGCCACGCCGAACACGTCGGACTCCGGCAGGCCCACGGTCTCGGCCACGAGCCGCAGCGCGGCCGGCGGCAGCCAGCCCCATTCGTTCTGCGCCACCCACAGGAGCGGCAGCACGGCCGAACGCTTCACCGGGTAACGCGACAGGACGTCGGCGACTTCCGCCTTCGCCCGGTCCGTCCACGCGAGCGTGGCCGGCCCATCGACGGGCATGACTGGGGCGTGGCTCATCGGTCGATCTCCCCGAGCACGATATCGATGCTGCCGATCGCGGCGATGACGTCGGCGACCAGCTTGCCTTCGACCATGACCGGAAGGGCCTGCAGGTTCACGAACGAAGGCGAGCGGACCTTCATGCGCCAGGGGCGCGACGATCCGTCGCTCACGAAATAGAATCCCAGCTCACCCTTCGGCGCCTCGACCGCCTGGTAGGCCTCGCCCACCGGCGGGAAGAAGCCATGCGCCACGATCTTGAAGTGGTGGATGAGCGCCTCCATGGACGTCTTGACGTCCTCCTTGGGAGGCAGCACGTACTTGAAGTCGCGGACGCGATACTCGCCCTTCTCGCCCAGCGCCTTGATGCGCTGGATGGCCTGCTTGGCGATGAGCGTGGACTGGCGGATCTCGGCGACGCGGACCTGGAAGCGGTCGAACGCGTCGCCGTTCTTGCCCGTGGGCACCTCGAAGTCGTAGGTCTCGTAGCCCGAGTACGGCATGTCCTTCCGCAGGTCCCACTTCACGCCCGAACCGCGCAGCGACGGACCCGTGACACCCCAGGCCAGTGCGTCGGCGGCCGACAGCGGCGCGACACCCTGCGTGCGGGCGATCCAGATGGGGTTCTTGGTGAGCAGCGACTCGTACTCGTCGACGTGCTTGGGCATCTCGTCCACGAACTTCTCGCAGCGCGCGAGGAAGCCCTCGGGGATGTCCATGGCCAGACCGCCGACGCGGAAGTAGCTGGCGGTCATGCGCGCGCCCGAGACCATGTCGTAGATGCTCAGCACCTTCTCGCGCTCGCGGAAGGTGTACCAGAACACGGTGAGCGCGCCGATGTCGATGGCGTGCGTGCCGAGCCACACGCAGTGCGAGCTGATGCGCGTGAGTTCGGTGAGCAGCACGCGGATCGCCTGCACGCGCTCGGACACCGTCACGTCCAGCAGCTTCTCGGCCGCGAGACAGAACGACAGGTTGTTGCTCATCGGCGAGATGTAATCCATGCGGTCGGTCTGCGGGATCGACTGCGTGTACGTCTTGTACTCCGCCTGCTTCTCCATGCCCGTGTGCAGGTAGCCGATGATCGGCTTGCACGCGACCACGTTCTCGCCGTCGAGTTCCAACGCGACGCGGAGCACCCCGTGTGTGGAAGGGTGCTGCGGCCCCATGTTCAGCGTCATCGTCTCACTGCGCACGGTATCGAACCTTCTTGGGTGCGAGCTTCTTGAGGCTCGGCGAGGGCACGGTGCGCCCCGGCGTGTTGTGCGTGAACGCCACTTCTTCGTAGCCGAGCGGCGAGTCCTTGCGCAGCGGCCAGCCCACCCAGTCCTCGGGCAACAGGATGCGCGTCAGGTCCGGGTGCCCGGTGAATGTGATGCCATAGAAGTCGTAGGTCTCGCGCTCGTGCCAGTTGGCGGTGGGCCACACGCCGGTGACGGTGGGCACCTTGGGCTGCTCTTCGCTCACCATGACCTTGAGCGTGAAGCGCGCGGCGTGCTTCACCGACAGCAGGCTGTAGATGGTCTCGAAGCGCGGCACGCGCGGCATGTAGTCCGCGCCGCCCATCCACGACAGCATGGCGAACGCGAGTTCGTCGTCGTCACGCAGGAACGTGCAGATCTCGACCAGATGTTCGGCCGGCACGATGAGCGTGAGGTCGCGAACGGCCGCGCCGGTGAGGCGCTCGATCGCGACGTTCGGGAAGCGCTCGCGGACCTTCTGCTCGACGCGCTCGGGGGCGAGTGGCATCAGGCCTGCCCTTTCCGCTTGCGAGGCCGCTTGCGCGCGATGGGACCCAGCTCGATCGTGGACGTGAGGATCTTCTCCTGCAGCTTCATGATGCCGTGGATCAGCCCTTCGGGCCGCGGCGGGCAGCCGGGCACGTACACATCGACGGGCACGATCTTGTCGACGCCCTGTAGGATGGCGTAGTTGTTGAACACGCCGCCGCACGAGCTGCACGCGCCCATGGCGATCACCCACTTGGGATCCGGCATCTGGTCGTAGAGCTGGCGCAGCACCGGCGCCATCTTGATGCTCACGCGGCCGGCCACGATCATGAGGTCGGCCTGGCGCGGGCTGCCGCGGAACACCTCGGCGCCGAAGCGCGAGATGTCGAAGCGCGGGCCGGCGATGGCCATCATCTCGATCGCGCAGCATGCCAGGCCGAAGCCGAGCGGCCAGATGGCATTGGCGCGCGCCCAGTTGACGACGCTCTCGACGGTCGTGAACAGGATGCCGTTCTCGAGCTCGTCGCGGAAGCGTTCGTCGTCGGTCTGCGGGGCGGCCGGGGCCTGTGGCATGACCAGCCCGGCGGGCCGGGCGGCTGGCGTGGCCTGGGCGAGCGTGCGGAACGGGTTGTCGCGGGGGTCGGTCATGCGCGCGGTCCTCGGATGGACTTCGCCTCGGCGGTCGAACGGCGCTCGGTGGTCATCACTCCCACTCCAGGGCCCGCTTCTTCAGCAGGTACAGGTAGCCAGCGAGCAGGATGACGATGAACAACACCATCTCGATGAGGCCGTAGAGCCCGAGCCAGTGGAACGCGACCGCCCACGGGTAGAGGAACACCGCCTCGATGTCGAACAGGATGAACAGCACGGCCACCATGTAGAACTTGATGGTGAAACGGCCGCGCGCATCGCCCACGGGATCGACGCCACACTCGTAGGCGGACACCTTCTCGGGAGACACCCGGCGCGGGACGATGAGCGACGAAGCGGCGATCGTCACCGCTCCGAACCCCAACCCCACCGCCACGAACAGCAGGACCGGCAGATACTCGAGCATGTCGAGTGTCATCCTCCGTGAACGGGCGCGTCATGCGCCCACGAACACCGCAAGCTACGCGGCACGAGTGGAACCGTCAAGCCCGGACGTCCTTCCGCTAGTGCAACTTACGGATGGCATCCGTGAGTGCCGGGACCACCTCGAACAGGTCTCCGACGAGTCCGTAATCCGCCACCTTGAAGATGGGGGCTTCCGGGTCCTTGTTGATCGCGACGATGCAACGCGACGACGACATGCCCGCCAGATGCTGGATCGCGCCCGAGATGCCGATCGCCACATACAGCTTGGGGCTCACCGTCTTCCCGGTCTGCCCCACCTGGTCGCCGTGCGGCCGCCAGCCCGCGTCGACCACGGCACGCGAGGCGCCGACCGTGGCGCCGAGCGCGTCGGCCAGCTGCTCGACGAGCGCGAAGTGCTCCGGCCCCTTGAGCCCGCGGCCGCCCGACACGATGACCTCGGACTCCGTGAGGTCGGGCTTGCCGCCCGTGGCCGCCGTGACGCCGGTCACCAC
>JBEBGT010000401.1:0-3823 GCA_040081365.1 Candidatus Eiseniibacteriota bacterium
TCGAAGAAGAACACCAGCTTCGGCTTGTCGATGTCCCCCACTTCGGGCAGCTCGTGGTAGAGCCGCGCCAGCATCCACATCATGAATGTCGAGAACAGCGCGGGTTTGTCCTGCACGTCCTGCAGTTCGAGCACGCTCACCAGGCCCGAGCCATCCCGCTCGACCTGCAGCAGGTCCTCGAGTTCGAACTCGGGCTCGCCGAGGAACGCGCCGGCGCCCTGTTGCTCGAGTTCGACCATCTCGCGCAACAGCACACCGACCGTGGCCTTCGACATGCCACCGTACTGCGCGAGCTGGCCCTCGCCCGCGTCGCTGGTGAGGTACTGCAGCACCGCGCGCAGGTCCGCGAAGTCGATGAGCGGCAGCTTCTGGTCGTCGCAGAACTTGAACACCAGCGTGAGCACGCTGGTCTGCGTGTCGTTCAAGCCGAGCACCTTGGCCAACAGTAGCGGACCGAAGCTGGACACGGTGGCGCGCAACTGGGCACCCCGCTCCCCCGTGAGCGACAGGAACTCGACCGGGCGCGGCACGCCCTTCCACACCCAGCCGGTGTCCTTGGCGCGTTGGGTGACTCGGTCGCTGGGCTCGCCCGCGGCCGCCACGCCCGAGAGGTCGCCCTTCAGGTCGGCCAGGAACACGGGCACGCCGGAAGCGGAGAACTGCTCGGCCAGCAGCTGGAGTGTCTTGGTCTTGCCGGTGCCCGTGGCCCCCGCGATCAGTCCATGGCGATTGGCCATGGCGAGCGGCAGGGTCACCACCGGTTCGGGCGCACACTCGCCGCCATGCACCACGGCACCGAGCGTGATCGACTTCTGCTGCGCGGGGTAGGTCGCGTGTGCGTCTGAGAGAACCTTCTCGTCCATCGTCGGCCTCCGGTTGGCCGCCCATGCTAGTGGCCGGCCGCGCGGCTGCCAACACGGCCGGAGCAGGGCGGTCCGGCGGGTCGCATGTGCCTCCCGTTCGTTTCGGCCGCAGGCCCACGGGCGGCCCCGCGCATCCACAGGACACTTTGACGGTGCCTTCGCGGCCCTGTTAGCTTGGCCGCCCCTCCTCGTGCCGGAGTGGCGGAACTGGCAGACGCGTCGGACTCAAAATCCGAAGTCGCGCAAGCGGCGTGGGGGTTCGACCCCCCCCTCCGGCACCACCTCTTCGTCCTCCGTCTGCGCCGTCGTCCAGCCGCTTTCCTCTGGCGGACCTGGCGCGCGGTGGTCGCGTCGCCCTGACCGCCATCGGATTCGTATCGTGAAACACGCGCCGGCGGCGCTCGCGACCAATACGAGAACTCGGTCGCAACAATAGCCGCGCAGACTCGAACTGGAGCCTTGCCGCCGCCATCGGGGCCCGAAATCGCAGGGCCGGTCGCACATCCGGCATGCACTCCGGCGTTATTTCACTACCATGAAGTCTGGTGCGAACCTAGTATGAGACCTATCAGCGGGCTCGCGCCTCCGTGCCCTTCCCACACCATTGGAGATCCATCCCATGCTCTCTCGCTACGCTCGCTTCGCCTTGCCCGCACTGCTCGCATTGGTGATGCACGTTCCGCCGGCCGCCGCCGTGGCGCTCGACGCGCCCACCCTCGAAGGCGTGGTCGTGGGCCGGACGACGATCTCGGTCATGGTGACGGCTGGACTCTCGGGTGCCCCGCAGGGATTCACGATCGAATGGCTGCCCGCCAGCGTGTACGACGCAATGGGCTTCTGGCCGGCACCGGACAGCCCGACGCTGCTCAAGGCCGACTTCCGCGGCACCCCGACGCTGAACATCACGGACGGTACCGACAGCTTCGCTCTGGCCGGATCGGACTTCGCCGGCGTGCAGCTCGGCGACCTGTTCGACGAAACCGGTGTCGTCACCCAGCACGTGGGTGAGCTCGGCGAGGGCACCACGTACGTGGTGCGCGTGCGCGCCAACGCCTCCGGCGCGGAGGACGGCAGCACGCCGTCCAACATCCTGCGCGTGCACACGCTGGCACGCACGCTCCAGGACTGCACCTACACGCAGGGCTATTGGAAGAACCACCCCGAGGCCTGGCCGGTGGGCAGCGTCACGCTCGGCACGGTGAACTACTCCGCCGCGCAGCTCATGTCGATCTTCAACCAGCCCGCGGCCGGCAACGGCCTGATCTCGCTGGCTCACCAGCTCATCGCCGCCAAGCTCAACATCGCGCAGGGTGCCTCGGCCCCCGCCGGTGTGCTGTCCGCCATCGCTGCGGCCGATGCGCTCATCGGCGGCTTGGTCGTGCCGCCGGTCGGTGCGGGCTCGCTGAGCCCGGGCTCCACGAGCGCGCTCACGACCACGCTCGACAACTTCAACCAGGGCATCACCGGCCCCGGCCACTGCGCCACGGTCCCCAACAAGCCGAGCAGCTGGGGCAACCTGAAGGCGATGTACCGGTAGCCAGGACGTTCGCCACCCCGAGACGTACTGCACGAACGGCCGCCCCCTCGCGGGAGCGGCCGTTCGCATTGCGGGCGATGCGCGGTGCGGCTAACGCAGGCGCGCGATTCGCGTCGTGCTCTTGCCCTCGGGCGTGCGGATGACCGCGAAGTACACGCCCGGTGCCGCGGCGCGGCCGGCGTCATCGAGTCCGTCCCACTCGAACGTGTGCGCACCGGGCGCGTACATCGTGGCCGGGACGCCGCGCACGATGCGGCCGTCCACGCCCACGATCGACAGCGCGACGCTGCCGGTGCGCGCGAGCTGGAACGACAACGTGGTGCGAGCGCCGAACGGGTTCGGCGCGGCGGCGAGGCCGCCGGTCAAGCGCGGGCCACCGGGCCCGACCCCGAGCACCGCGGGTGGAGCCGCGATCGGCAGGCCGGTGATCTGGCCGCGCATCTCACCTCCCGGGAACGTGGTCGAGTGCACGTTGAAATACGTCCGGCCCGCCCGCAGCGAGTCCTCGACGGCGGCCCCGTAGGCCCACGTGCCGAGCTTCTGCGCGCCCACCGCCTGGCCGAACAACACACCCGCGTTGCCGGTGGGACCCGCGAAGCCATGGATGTGCGCGGCCGTCTCGGCGCCGCCCAACTGCACGACGCGCTCATCGAAGCCGAGCGTGTTGGTGAGCGTGTCGATGGCGACGAGGGCGAAGCCCGAGGCCGTGGGCGACCCGACCGCCGGGACTTCCTGCGTCGCATCGATCGGGATCACGGTGTTCACGAACTGGCCACGGATCTCACCGCCCGGGTTGGCCGCCGTGTGGAGGTTCAGGTACCAGCGGCCCGCGAACAACGCCGGCTCGTCGGCCTCGAGGTAGTTGACCGAGCCGGTCATCGGCGAAGCGCCGAACGCGATCCCGACCTTCACACCGGAGCTGGTGCCGTAGTTGGCGTTGCCGTGGAAATGCGCGTTCACCGGCGCGCCGGTGAGGTTCTCGTGGAACAGGTAGTAGTTGATCGTGTTCGTGGCCGTGTCGACGAGCGCCGTGGCCCAGCCGGTCGCGGTGCTCAGGTTGGACGGCGCTTCCTGCTTGGCGTCGAGCAGGGCATTGAACTGCACGATCTGACCGCGCAACTCGCCACCGCCGAAATTCACGGTGTGGATGTTCGCGTAGGTGCGGCCGGCGAGGATGTCGGCCTCCTGCGCCTCGAGATAGTTCCAGACGCCGACCTTGGGATTGCCTGCGGGCAGCCCCACCAGTACGCCGGCCGGAGCACCCTGAGCAGCGACGCCGTGGATGTGGGCCGCGGTCTCGGCGCTCGAGAGCCCACCGTAGGTGATCCGGTAGGTGACGGTGTTCGCATCGGTGTCGATGATGAAGCGGCCCGCACCGAGCGCGCTCGAGGGTACCGGCGGGGTCTCCTGCCGCGGGTTGAGC
>JBEBGT010000402.1:0-3816 GCA_040081365.1 Candidatus Eiseniibacteriota bacterium
TGCACGGCCGCCCCTCGAGGTAGGCGAGCCCCGCGACGATGGCGGGATCGTCGGCGAAGTGCCGGTCACCATGCAGCTCGTCGAAGCCCTCGAAGCACATGGCGATGTAGTCGAGCGAGTACGGGCGCTTGGGGTGCCGCGCGATCTGCACGCGCTGGTAACGCGTGAGCTGCGCGTAGATCTCGCGGCGCATGGCATCGGCCTTCTTCTCGAGCTCCACGATCTCGCGCTCGGCCTCGACGCCGTGCTCTTGCGCGTGCTCGCGCAGCTCCGAGATCTTCTGTTCGAGTTCCAGCACCGGCTTCTCGAAATCCAGCCAGACGGTCACACGCTCCCCCTTCCCCAACGCACCCGGCACGTGGGCACGCGGGACTTGAGTCCCGCGAGCAAGCCATCGGCATCGCGCACCTTGAAGCGGCGCGACCGCATGGCCAGGCGGGAGTGGTCCGGTTTCACGATGTGCAGCACGACTTCCGAGTCGCCGGGGAACGACGACAGTACCTCGTCCATGTCGGCCAGCACCACCTCGGACAGGTCCTCGGCGCGCACCTCGAGGTGCAGCACCGGCTTGTACTGGAGCTGGGCCGTCTCCCACGGGCGCACTTCCTGGAGCAGAAGTTTGGTGCCGCGCTCCTCGCGCACCTCGATGCGCCCGGACGCCACCACGATGGTGTCGGTGGCGAGCGTGCCGCGCACCGCTTCGTAGGCCTCGGGGAACAGCGTGCACTCGATGCGGCCCGTGAGATCCTCGAGCACGACCATGGCCATGAGCTTGCCGGCCTTGGTCGTGAGCTGCTTGATCTCACCCACCAGCCCGACCACGCGCACGTCGGCGCCGTCGCCCAGTTCGAGCACCGACCCGATGCCGTGCGTGGCCACCTTCTCGATGTCCGCGCGCAGGTGTTCGAGCGGATGTTCGCTGAAGTAGAAGCCCAGCACTTCCTTCTCTTTCGCACCCGCCTCGCGATTGGTCCACTCGGGCACGTCCGGCAACGGCGGCGCCACGGCCACGCCGAGGCCGCCCGAGTCGTCGCCGAACAGCGACGACTGCCCGCTGGCCTGGTCGCGATGCACCGAGGCGGCATGGTCGAGCGCCACCGAGGCGCCCGCGAACAACCGCGCGCGGGGCACGCCGAACGCATCGGCCGCGCCCGCGGCCACCAGACTCTCGAGCACGCGCTTGTTGATCGCACCCGCCGGCACCCGGGTGGCGAGGTCGAACAGGTCTTTATACGCGCCACCTGCGCTGCGCGTCTGCGTGAGCACTTCCACCGCCCCCTGCCCCACGTTGCGCACCGCACCCATGCCAATGAGGATGGCGCCATCCTCGATGGTGAATTTCCAGTTCGAGCGGTTCACGTCCGGGGCCTTCAACTCGATGCCCTTGCGGCGGCACTCGTCGACCAGCGTGAGGATGCGCGTGCTGTCCGACATCTCCGACGTCATGGTGGCGGCCATGAACTCGGCCGGGTAGTGACCCTTGAGCCAGGCACACTGGTACGCCACCAGCGCGTAGGCCGCGGAGTGCGACTTGTTGAAACCGTAGCCCGCGAACTTCTCCATGGTCGTGAAGATCTTCTCGGCCACCTTCTCGGCGATCTTCGAGGTCTTCGCACAGCCTTCCACGAACTGCGCGCGCTTCTTGTTCATCTCCTCGACGTTCTTCTTACCCATGGCGCGGCGCAGCTCATCGGCCTGTGACATCGAGAAGCCCGCCAGATCGTGCGCGGCGGCCATGACCTGTTCCTGGTACACGAACACGCCGTACGTGCTCGCCAGGATCGGCTCGAGCTTGGCATGGTCGTACTTGACCTTCTGGCGCCCGTGCTTGCAGTCGATGAAGTACGGGATGTTCTCCATGGGGCCCGGGCGGTAGAGCGCGTTCATGGCCGTCAGGTCCTCGAACACCGTGGGCTTCAGGCGCTTCAAGTAGTCGCGCATGCCCGTGGACTCGAACTGGAAGATGGCCACGGTCTCGGCGTCCTGGAACAGCTGGAATGCCCTGGCGTCGTCCTCGGGCAGCGTCTGCAGGTCGATCTCGACGCCGTGGTGCAGCTTCACGAGGTCCACGCATTCCTGCAGCACCGACAGCGTGCGCAGACCGAGGAAGTCCATTTTGAGCAAGCCGGCCTTCTCGACCGACTTCATGTCCCACTGCGTGGTGACGAGGTCGCCCTTCTGGCGGCACAGCGGCACGTAGTCCGTGAGCGGCCCCGGCGTGATGAGCACACCGGCCGCGTGCACCGAACTGTGGCGCGCCAGCCCCTCGAGCACGCGCGCGCTGCGCAGCAGCTTGGCGTAGACCGGGCCCTTCTCGGACAGCGACTTCAGGTCGGGCGTCTGCTCGAGCGCCTTCTCGAGCGTCATGCCCAGGCCATCGGGCACCATCTTGGCGATGCGGTCGACCTCCGACACCGGCAGCCCCAGCGCCCGGCCGACGTCGCGCATCACGCCTTTCGCACCCATGGTGCCGAACGTGATGATCTGCGTGACGTTCTTCTCGCCGTACTTGTCCTTCACGTACTGGATCACCTCACCACGCCGGAGATCGTCGAAGTCGATATCGATATCGGGCATGGTGACGCGTTCGGGATTCAGGAAGCGTTCGAAGATGAGCTGATGCTTGAACGGATCGACCTCGGTGATGCGCAGCGCGAACGCCACCAGCGAACCGGCCACGGAGCCACGGCCCGGGCCCACGCCGATGCCGTGCGACTTGGCGAAGTCGATGAAGTCGCGCACGATGAGGAAGTACGACGCGAAGCCCATCTTGCAGATGACGTCGAGCTCGTACTGGAAGCGCTGGCGCACGGCCTCGCCCCCACCGTCCGGGAAGCGGCGCTTGAGCTCGTCCCAGGCCAGCCGGCGGAAGTAGGCGTCGGCATCGTGCTCGCCCGGCGGCAGCGGGAACTCCGGCAGCAGCGGCTTGCCGAAGTCCATCTTGAGGTTGCAGCGCTCGGCCACGGCCAGCGTGTTGAGGATCGCCTGGGGGTAGTCGGCGAACACGTGCTTCATCTCCTGGGGCGAGCGGAAGTGCAGGCCCGAGACCGCCTTCATGCGCTTCTCATCCGCGACGTTCTTGCCGGTCTGGATGCAGATCAGCACGTCCTGCGCTTCGACGTGGTCGTGCTCCAGGTAGTGGCAGTCGTTGGTGGCCACCAGCGGGATGCCCGTGCGCGCCGCCAGTGCCGAGACCTTGGCGCGGATCTTCTCCTCGATGTCGATGCCGTGGTTCTGGATCTCGAGGAAGTAGTTGTCGGCGCCGAACATGTCGCGGTACATGCCCGCGGTCTTGAACGCGTCTTCATCGCGATCGGCCAGCAGGTCCATGGCGATCTCGCCCTTGGGGCAGGCCGACAGTGCGAGCAAGCCCTCGGCATGTTGCGACAACACGGCGTGGTCGACGCGCGGCTTGTAGTAGAAGCCCTCGAGGTACGCGAGGCTCGCGAGTCGCATGAGGTTCCGGAAGCCGCGCTCGTCGCGCGCCAGCAGCACCAGATGGTGCGCGGTGTCGTTGGGGTTGCGGTCGGTGAGCTTGCCGCGGGTGACGTAGGCCTCCATGCCCACGATCGGCTTGATGCCCGCCTTGCGTGCTTCCTGGTAGAACTCGATCGCACCGAACATCGCGCCGTGGTCGGTGAGCGCCAGGGCCGGCATCTCGAGCATGGCGGCCTTCTTGACCATGGCCGGGATCGGGCTGGCGCCATCGAGCAGCGAGTAGTCGCTGTGATTGTGCAGGTGGACGAAATCGGAGTGCTTCATGGGCGCATCCTGCGCGCATCGGCGCGAGCGTGGGCAATGGTGCGAGGGCGCAGC
>JBEBGT010000403.1:0-3798 GCA_040081365.1 Candidatus Eiseniibacteriota bacterium
TACTGAGCCAGGGCGGCGCACGAAGCACCGTGGGTTCCAGGAGGCCTATCGCTTGAAGACCTTCATCAAAGAGTACTGGGCCTGGATGGCCGTACCGTTCGTTCTGGTGGTTGGCGCCTTGGTGCTGGCGTACTTCTTCTTGGGCAGCGACGAGGGCGCCTCGCCCTTCATCTACAACGTCCACTGAGGCTCGAGTCGGGGACGCGGACGCTCACTGCCGCAGGAAGGCGAGGTAGCCCTTCCACAGCGGGCCGAGCGGCTCCGCCGCGCGTCCGCGCACGCGCCGCCCGCCTTGGGTAGAATCCCCGTTCATGCGCCCGATCGCCCGCACACTCCCGCCCGCACGCCCGCTCCGTCGCCGGTGAGCCGCCCCGCACGCCCGCTCGTCCGGCCCGCCGCGACGAGCCCCAGCCGGCCGCCGTCGTTCCGGCTGCATGCCGAGGGCATGCCGGACTCGGCCGGGCTCGAACGCGCCGCCTGGCTGGCGATCGCCGTGTTCGCCGCGGCCGCGCTGGCCATGGTGTTCGGTCCGCACACCGTGGGCGACGTGTTCACCGAGACCGACTTCTATGGTTCTTACGGCCCCGGAGCCAAGCGTCTGCTGGCCGGCCAGATCGACGTGGCGCGCTACGGCGTGGTGGGGCCGCTGTTCGAGATGCTGCTCGCGGCGGTGGGCCTGGTGGTGCGCGACCTGTTCCTGGCGGCCGAGCTGATCGCCGTGGTCTCGATGAGCGTGGCGCTGTGGTGCTGGCATTCGCTGCTCGCGCGCCGCGCCGGCCGGCTGCTGGCACTGGTCGCGGTGCTGTTCGTGGCCAGCAATGCGCAGTTCTATCGCTTTGCCTGGTCGGTGACCACCGATGCGCCGGCGCTGGCGCTGCAGGCCGCCTGCCTGTGGGCACTGTTCGGCGCGCGCGACGGTGCCGCCACGCCGCGCCGCGTGCTGGTGGCCGGCGTGCTGGCGGGGCTGGCCTTCCTCACGCGCTACAACAGCATCGCGCTGCTGCCGGCCGGCATGCTGGCGCTGGCGCTGGGCTGGGACGAGACCGCCGGCGAACCCGGCAACCGCACGCGGCGCGCGCTGGTGTTCGGTGCGGGCTTCGCGGCCCCGGTGGCGCCATGGCTGGCGTTCTCGCTGTCGCACGGCGGTGGTGGGCACTTCCAGTTGCACCACAACATCGCCTATGAGGTGTTCGCGCGGCCCAACGGCATCGTGTGGGACGTGTACGAACGCGACATGGAACCGCAGTTCCCCACGCTGTGGTCGGTGATCGCGCGCGACCCCATGGCGGTGGCGTCGCGCATGCTGTTCAACGCGTTCGACCACCTGCGGCTCGACGCGCAGAAGCTCACCGGTGGCGCGCTGGCACTGGCCGCGGCGGCCGGCGCGTGGTTCGCGTGGCGCGAGGGTGTGCTGTGGCGGTTGCGCGGCGCGTTCATCGCCATGGTGGTGCTGTTCTTCACGCTCGTGCCGGCGTTCCACTCGGAACGCTACTCGCTCGCCGTGCTGCCCATGTGGGCGGTGTTCGCCGCCAGCTTCTTCGCCTCGCCGCGCGTGGCGTTGGAACTCGCGCGCGTGCCGCTCAAGCTGCTGTTGGTGCTGGCCGTGCTGCTGCCGAGCCTGCGGCTCACGCAGGACTTCGCGGCGCGCGTCATCAACCAGCTGCCGGTGGAGGTGCGTGAGGCCGCCGAACAGGTGAAGCCGTTCGTGCATCCGGGTGAGCCGGTGCTGGCACGCAAGCCGCACTTCGCCTGGTACGCCGGGCTCACGCCGCTCACGCTGCCGCTGGCCGACACGCTGTCGCAGTGGGGCGACGCCGCGCGCCGCATGAAGGCGCGCTGGCTCTATTTCTCGTGGCCCGAGGCCCAGATGCGCCCCGCGTTCGAGTGGCTGCTTGACTCCACCAGTGCCGCGCCCGGGCTCACCGTGCGCGGCGCCACGGCGCACTGGCCCGCGGTGGTGTACGAGATCGGGCCGGATTTCGGGCAGGAGCCCGCGTGGATCGGCAACGACACGCTGGTGGCCGTGCATCGTGCGCGCGCCCGTGTGCTGACCAACGATCACAACGTGGAAGCGCGTGTGTTCCTGGCCATGCACGAGTTCGCGGCCGGGCGGCATGAAGAAGCGCAGACCTACATCGACCAGTTGCTCAAGCTGGGACCTCGCGATCCGGACGTGATCACGCTGGCGGCCGAGAACCGCCTGCAGCTGCAGGACCCCGACGGCGCGGCGGCCTACTACGATCGCCTGGACGCACTGCAGCCGGGCACCGCCGCCGTGCGCATCGGGCGCGGCTGGGTGGCCGCCATGAAGGGCGACGACGCCACCGCCGCGCAGTACTGGGCGCCGGTGGTGAGTGCATCGAGCGACCCCGTGACGCTGCAGCGCATGATGATCACGTTCTCGCGCGTGGGTGATGCGCGCCACGTGGAAGAGGCGCGCGAGGCCCTGCGCGGGCTGACGTCGCTGCCCATGGGGACGCCATGATGTCGCGCCATGCTGTCGCGCCATGCTGTCACGCCATGCTGTCACGCCATGCTGTCACGCCATGCTGTCACGCCACGCTGAGCAGGCCATGACACGCGACACGCGAGCACTCGGGTACGATCCTGCGACGCGCGCTGCTACTGTGTCGCGCCGCACCGCCGCGAGGAGGAGTTTCATGACCCACCGCTCGAACGTACTCGCCCGCATCGCCGGCGCCGTCGCGCTGGTGCTGCTCGCGGGCCTGTCGCCGCTCGCCGCCGCCAGCAAGGCCCCCAAGGAGCACAAGCCCGAGCGCATCCCGGCTTCGGCTCCGGTGGCCGACTCGGTGACGGTGGGGCTGTGGCACTTCGACGAGCGCGGCGGTACGCACTGCACCGACTCGTCTCCGTTCCGCAACTTCGGCACCGCCGGGCCCGAGGCGCGGCTCGAGTTCGGGCGCTACAAGGGCGGACGTGGGTTCGTGGCCACGGCGCAGTCGTTCGTGTTCGTGCCTTACAACCCCGTCATGGAATCCCCGCGCGGCTTCACGGTGGAAGCCTGGGTGTACCTGAACGCCTACTCGAACTACGAACTGTCGGGCATCGCCATGCGCTGGACACCCGTGCCCAACCAGCAGAGCTGGCTCTTGGGCGTGGTGGGCGAGAAGATGCCGCCCGGCACCACGACCACGCCCAGCCCGGGCACGTTCAACGCCGAGGTCTCGGGCATCCCGAGCGGCCGGCTGGTGTTCGCGTTCAGCCCGGATCTGGCCGCGGGCACGCAGAGCTTCGCGTCCACGTCCACGTTCCCGCTGCGGCGTTGGGTGCACGTGGCGGCCAGCGTCGACGGTGAAGTGGTGCGCCTCTTCATCAATGGCCGGCTCGACGTGCAGGTGGCGATCGCCAACGGCATCCGCCGTTCCGACGCGCCGCTGGTGGTGGGCAACGTCATCGACCCGCGCCGGCTCACCGACTTCGCCAGCGACCTGCGCCAGGACCCCAACAACCTGCCGCTGCCGTGGTACGCCCTGAACGGCACCGTGGACGAGCTGCGGTTGTCGAACGTGGCCCGGCAGACGTTCGAGAGCGCGGACCTGCGCTGACCGCGCGCGCTACTGCGGCGGGAGCGTGAACCGCGTGGCCACCGTGTCACCACGATGCCCATGGCGCGGGCCGGGTCCGGCGCGCTACGCTGACGGCGTCCATCGTCCCCCGGCACTCGCCCTCGCCACGGCAGCCATGCGCCACCTGATCGTCGCACTCGCTCTTTCCTCAACCCTCGCCCCCGTTCCGCCCGCGCTCGCCGGGGAGCCCGCGCTGTCTCTTATACACATC
>JBEBGT010000404.1:0-3792 GCA_040081365.1 Candidatus Eiseniibacteriota bacterium
GCTGGACGATGCCGGGCTCGAGGCGGTGGGGCGCGGACAGGCGGCCGCGGCGGCGGCCGATGCCGCGGGCGATCCCACGCTCGTGGGCGCGGGCCCGCGCAGTGTGGTGCTGCGTTCGCCGGCCGGGCGCGCGCTCGCGCTCGGCGAACTCGCGCTCGAGCGCGGTCTGGTGCGTGCGCGCCCCAACGTGGTGTTCCCGTGGGCGGTCCGAGAGGGCAAAGTGGCATGAGCGGCGCGATCGCGGTGGGGGTGTTCGACGGGTTGCACCTGGGGCATCGCGCGCTGCTCGAACGCGCGCGCGAGCGCGCGGCCGGTGGCGAGTGCCGCGCGGTGAGCTTCGAACCGCATCCCGACATCGTGCTGGCGCGCGAGTTCCGCCCGCTCGCACCGCTCACGCCACTGCCCGAGAAGCATGCGCGCTTCGCCGCGTTCGGCGTGCAACTGCACGTGCTGCCGTTCACGCGCGAGCTGGCCGCGCTCGAACCCGAGGTGTTCGTGGTGCGGCATCTGGTGCAGCCGTTCGCGCCGGCGTGGCTCGTGGTGGGCGAGGACTTCGCGCTGGGGCGTGCGCGCGCCGGCAACGTGGCGCGGCTGCGCGAGCTGGGCGCGGTGCACGGCTTCCAGGTCGACGCGCTGCCGCTGCACGTGGCGGCGGGCACCCCGGTCACCAGTACGCGCATCCGCACGCTGCTGAACGAGGGTCGGGTTGCCGAGGCGGCGCTGCTGCTGGGCCGGCCCTACGGCTTCACCGGCCTTGTGGTGCAGGGCGACCAGGTGGGCCGCAAGCTCGGTTTCCCGACCGCGAACCTGCGGTTGCACGACGAGCAGCACATCCCGGCGCACGGCATCTATGCCGTGTGGGCGCGCATCGCGGGTGAGCGCTCCTGGCGCATGGGGGCCATGAGCGTGGGCGTGCGTCCGACTTTCGGAGGGGGCGTGCGCACGCTCGAGGTGTTCCTGCTCGACTGGAGCGGCGACCTCTACGGCCGCGACCTCGAGGTGGCGTTCGTGGACTGGCTGCGAGCCGAGGCCGCGTTCGCGGGCATGGCCGAGCTGATCACGGCCATGACGGCCGACGTGGCCGAGGCCCGGCGGCGGCTCGAACGGGTGGGAGCGCCAGCGGAATGACCGGCCGTGGCGGGACCCTGCTTGGGCTCGCGCCGCCGAAGTCGCCATGCGGCAGTGACTTGCGACGGCCGTGCGGGTTTGTTCGGCCGACTGGCCGGTAGCCGCCGGTGGTGCTATATTCCCGCGTCGCCCTGGACCCTCAGGGTTCGCCACAAGACGCGCTGCCCGTCGAGACCTGACACTCGCGGGCGGGGCCGGGCACTCACCCACTTCAGGAGCCAGTCCCTTGACGCTGACCAAGGAACAGAAGCTGGGCATCATCGAGAAGTTCAAGACGCACGAGGGAGATTCGGGTTCACCGGAGGTGCAGATCGCCCTCCTCACCGAGAAGATCAACTACCTCACCGACCACTTCAAGGTCCACAAGCGCGATCACGCATCGCGCCGCGGCCTGCTCCGCATGGTCGGCCAGCGCCGCCGTCTGCTCGATTATCTGAAAGCGACCAAGGTCGAACGCTACCGAAAGGTCGTGAAGGACCTGGGACTTCGCCGCTAGGGAATCCTGGTGGCATGAGACGCCGCCCCGTACGGGCGGCGTTCTCTTAGGACGGGGAGGGCCCCCGTCCGACCCTCCGGGCGCCGCACGCACGGATGGGTGGACAGCGGCCGGGAAGGTCCCGGTTGCATGCGAGAGAACAGGAAGTCTGAATGGCAGAGCACAAAGTAACTGTCGACCTGGGCGGTAAGACGCTCACGATCAGCACCGGCAAGTGGGCCAAGCTGGCGGGCGGTTCCGCCGTCGTCCAGTTGGGCGGCACGATCGTGCTGGTGGCCTCGAGCGCGGCGAAGACGGCGAAGCCGGGACTCGATTTCGTCCCGCTGACCTGCGACTACCGCGAGCGCACGTACGCCGCGGGCAAGATCCCGGGCGGCTTCTTCAAGCGCGAAGGCCGGCCGACCGAGAAGGAGACGCTGTCGAGCCGCCAGATCGACCGTCCGATCCGCCCGCTGCTGCACAAGCAGTGGACGTTCGAGACCCAGGTCATGGCGACCGTCGTGTCGTCCGACCAGGAGCATGACGCCGACGTCCTCGCGGTCATCGGTGGTTCCGCTTCGCTGGTCCTCAGCGACATCCCGTTCCCCGAGCCCGTCGCGTGTGTGCGCGTCGGCCGCGTGGATGGCCAGTTCGTTGCCATGCCGACGTTCGCCGATCTCGATGAGTCCGACATGGACATGGTCGTGGCCGGCACCGCGAACGACATCATCATGGTCGAGGGCGGCTCGCGTGAGCTGCCCGAGGCCGACATGATCGCGGCGCTCGACTTCGCGATGCAGAACATCAAGAAGATCGTGGCCGTGCAGAACGAGCTGCAGAAGCTCGCGGGCAAGCCGAAGCGCTCGCCGGTCGACAAGGTCGACACCAGCGACCTCGAGAAGGAGCTGCGCTCGCTCTACACCGCCAAGCTGAAGGCGGCGATCGCGATCCCCGGCAAGGAAGCGCGTCAGGAAGAGCTCGACATCATCACGAAGGACGCTGTCACGGCGCTGGCCGAGAAGCACGGCGACAAGGCCGTCTTCATCGGTAAGATCCTGCACGACATCGAGCGCGACGAGCTGCGTGAGATGATCCTGCGCGACGGCATCCGTTCCGACGGCCGCAAGCTCGACCAGATCCGCCCCATCACGATCGAGGTCGGCCTGCTGCCGCGCACGCACGGTTCGTGCTTGTTCACGCGCGGTGAGACGCAGGCGCTCGTGGTCACGACGCTCGGCACCAAGTCGGACGAGCAGCGCGTCGAGGAGCTCGAGGGCCAGTCCTGGAAGTCGTACATGTTGCACTACAACTTCCCGCCGTTCTCGGTCGGTGAGACGCGGCCCATCCGTGGGCCGGGCCGTCGCGAGATCGGTCACGGCGCGCTTGCCGAGCGTGCCGTGGAGCCGGTCATCCCGGCCGACACGACGTTCCCGTACACGATCCGCATCGTCTCGGACATCCTCGAGTCGAACGGTTCGTCGTCGATGGCGTCGGTGTGTGGCGCGTCCATGGCGCTCATGGACGCCGGTGTGCCGATCAAGGCGCCGGTTGCCGGTGTGGCGATGGGCCTGATCAAGGAAGGCGACCGCGTCGCCGTGCTCACGGACATCCTGGGCGTCGAGGATCATCTCGGCGACATGGACTTCAAGGTCACGGGTACGCTCGAGGGCATCACGGCGTTCCAGATGGACACCAAGATCGGTGGCATCTCGTTCGAGATCATGAAGAACGCTCTCGAGCAGGCACGCGTGGGCCGTCTGTTCATCCTCGGCAAGATGAAGGATTGCATGACGGCTCCGCGCGGCGAGATGTCGCCGTTCGCGCCGCGCATCACGATCCTGCACATCAATCCGGACAAGATCCGCGAGGTCATCGGGCCGGGCGGCAAGATCATCAAGAAGATCACCGAGGAGACGGGCTGCCAGATCGACATCGAGGACACCGGTGAGATCCGCATCGCGGCCGTCAACATGGAAGGCAGCAAGCGCGCCGAGGAGATCATCCGCAACATCACGGAAGATCCCGAGATCGGCCGCACGTACCAGGGCAAGGTGCGCAGCATCGTGAACTTCGGCGCGTTCGTCGAGATCGTGCCGGGTCGCGATGGTCTGCTGCACGTGTCCGAGATCGACTGGGGCCGCACCGAGAAGGTCGAGGACGTGCTGAACGTCGGCGATCTGGTCATGGTG
>JBEBGT010000405.1:0-3792 GCA_040081365.1 Candidatus Eiseniibacteriota bacterium
CATCCCAACTTTGCTCTTTGGTTTTGGGTCTCTATCTTGTAAGTGAGAAGCCAGGCAAGCCTTGCAAATAGGTTTGTGTTTGCGTGTGAGATTGGGATGGGAGAGTTAAACGCGGTCGAGGAACTGCATGAGGTCGTCCCTGTTCTGCAGGGGAGTGCGGGTGGGGCGGCCGAGATCAGCGCGCCAGCCGCCGCGGTTGATCGCATAGCCGCGCAGCCGCGTGCGCTGCTCGCCATCGTGCACGGGCTGGGTGAGCACAGCGGCCGCTACGCCGCGTTCGCGTCCGACATGGTGCGTGCGCGCTTCACGTGCGTGGCCCTGGACCTGCCCGGCCACGGTGAGACCAGCGGTCCGCGCGGCGACATCCCGTCGTGGCCACAGCTGCGCGAGCAGATCGTGCCAGCCATGTTCACCGCGTCGCGCGGCCTGCCCGACCAGCCGCCCAACCTGCCCACGATCCTGCTCGGGCACAGCATGGGCGGCGTCATCGCGCTCGATCATGCACTCGCGCACCCCAAGCCGCTCACCGCGCTGGTGCTGTCGTCGCCCGCCCTGCGCACCACCATGCCGCCGTGGTGGAAGCTGGCCCTCGCGAACGTGGCCCGTATCGCCACGCCGGCCGCTGGGTTCCCCAACGGACTCGATGTCGATGGCATCTCGCGCGACGCCGAAGTCGTGCGCGGTTACCGCAGCGATCCGCTGGTGCACGAGAAGATCAGCCCGCGCACGTACTTCGCGTTCAACGAGGCCGCGCAGCGCTGCCGCCGCGACATCCGCAACCTCGCCGTGCCCACGCTCATGTTGCAGGGCATGGCCGACCGCGTGGTCGACCCCAAGGGCGCGCTCGAGGCCGCCGGCACCGCGCCGCATGGCATGCTGCGCTTCGTCACGCTGAGTGAGGCCTACCACGAGTCGTTCAATGACACCGGGCGCGACGACGTGATCCGCGACCTGAAGGCGTGGCTCGACGCCGCGCTGGTGGTGTGACGCCGCACCGCACCGCGCGGCGCTCGAGGAGGCTGGCATGAGCACGTTCGCCACCGTCGTCTCGGTTCGCACCGGCCGTATCGCGCGCCACGACCGCCCGGCGTGGGACGACAGCCGCTCGGAGTGGCGCACCGCCTACTGGAAGGCCGAGGCCGCGGGACCGGTGCACATCGGCACGCTGGGCCTGGACGGCGACGAGCAGGCGAACAAGCGCGTTCACGGCGGGCCCGAGATGGCCGTGCTCATGTACGCCGACGAACACTACGCGCACTGGCGCACGCTCGCGGGCCTCGAGCGCATGGGCCCGGGCGGTTTCGGTGAGAACCTGGTGCTGCGCGGCGTCACCGAACGCGACGTCTGTGTGGGCGACGTGCTGCAGGTGGGCGAGGCGCGACTTCAGGTCTCGTCACCGCGCGGGCCGTGCATGGACATCGCACGCCGTTGGGACACGCCCGGACTGCTGCAGCAGGTGGTCGACCTGCGCCGCACGGGCTGGTACCTGCGCGTGCTGCGCGCGGGCAACGTGCGCGTGGGCGACAGCGTGACGCTGGCCGAGCGTCCGCACGCGGGCTGGACGATCGACCGGCTGCTGGCGCTCCGCTACGTGAAGCCGCGGGACGTGGCCGCACTTGGTGAAGCCGCACGGCTCGCCGCGTTCGCACCCGAGTGGCGCGAGAACTTCGCCAAGCTCGCGGCGGGCTGAGCACGCCGCGCGTGCCAGCGGCTCGCGGCGCGTGGTTGCTCGTCGGACGCAGCGCGGATGGCAACTGGTTTGGCGCCCGCGTGGCCCGACCCTTCAGACTCTTGACAACCTGATGGGTTCGCGAAAGCATCTCGAACCGTCGGAATGAGGTTGAGTGTTGAGTGAAGTGGAGGGTTTCCCATGACGACGACCACCCGAAAGCGCTCCGAGAAGCGACTGGGCGTACTCGACCAGTTCAGGATCTGGAGCGTGGGCGAAGCCGACACCGAGATCGTCGTGACGGGACGTGGTTCTCTCGAAGTCGACCCCCGGACCCTGCTGCAGTCGAAGCAGGTCCAGACCGTGATCCGCAAGATCCGGGAAGCGGACTCCAAGCGAGACGAGACGGCCCGAGTCGAAGAGTAGCCCCCGCGGGAGGTTGTTCTGGATCTCCAGCAGGCTCTGATCGCTGTCTTCTCGGTCGCCAGTGGCTATGCGGCTCTCCGAACCTGTCCCTACACGGCAACGCGCTGGGACGCCCACTCGTGGGAACAGAACTTCTTCGAGTCCGGCGCCATCGGAGTGCTGCTCTTCGTGGGTGTGCGCCTCGTGGGCGAGATCGGGGTGGTCGCAGGCACACTCGCACCCGCCCGCGCGCTCATCTGGCGCGTCATTCCCGTCCCGTACGCCGCCACGTTCGTCGGTGCCATCGTCGCCGGCGTGGCCTGCGCGTGGGTCGTGAGGGCCGTCTACACTCGACCCGGACTTGTGCGCGCTGCCATCCAGCAGCATGGCGATGAGATCGAGAAATTGCTGCTGCGTGCCATCGAGACGAGCGTTCCGGTGATGGTCACCCTGGAACACAAGAAGGTCTATGTCGGCTTTGTCCTGTCGATGCCGACGCTCTCCGATCGCGACCGCTACACGAAGTTGTTCCCGGTCAAGAGCGGCTTCCGCGACAACTCAGACCAGCGGATTCACTGGACCACGGACTATGCGATGGTCCTCGAGAAACTGGCGCTGGAGATCGAGTCCGAGGCGAGCAGGACGGGGTCAGGGGCCTCACTCGAGCACGGCCCGACCCAGGACTGGCAGGTATTCGGTACGGTGCTACCCATCGACCGAATCACATCGGCGACCCTGTTCGACGAAGGCATCTACCAGCGATTCTCGGACGGCGAAGCCGCAGCGGGCTGACGGCTCCGTCGATGCCGATCAGCGCTTCGCGCCACCCAGCAACGTCCCGATCGCGGCGCGCCAGCGCTGCCACTCGGACTTCCGCCACGGCGCGCCCTGGCGCGGTTTGAACTCGCGGTCCAGCGTGCGCGCGGTGGCCAGTTCGCGCGGCGAACGCCACACGCCGGCGCCGAGGCCGGCCAACAGGCCCGCGCCCAGTGCGGTGGTCTCGATCACGCGCGGGCGGCGCACCGGCACGCCCAACAGGTCGGCCTGGTACTGCATGAGCCAGTCGTTCGCCACCGCGCCGCCGTCCACCTGCAGCGCCTTCACTCGTGCGCCGGCATCGCGCGCCATGGCATCCACGAGGTCGCCGCTCTGGAACGCCAGCGACTCGAGCGTGGCGCGCACGACGTGAGCGCGCGTGCTGCCGCGCGTGAGCCCCAGTAATGCGCCTCGCACGTCGGCGCGCCAGTAGGGCGCGCCGAGCCCCGCGAACGCCGGCACCAGCACCACACCACCCGAGTCCGGCACCGAGCGCGCCACGCGTTCGGTCTCGGCCGCGGTCGCGATCACGCCCAGCCCGTCGCGCAGCCACTGCACCGCCGCACCGCCCACGAACACGCTGCCCTCGAGCGCATACGCATGGCCGCCGTCGGCGCTGCACGCCACGGTGGTGAGCAGGCCCGCGCGCGACGCCACCGGCTTGGCCCCGGTGTGCAGCAGCAGGAAGCAACCGGTGCCATAGGTGTTCTTGCTCTGGCCCGCGGCCACGCAGCCCTGGCCGAACAGCGCCGCCTGCTGGTCGCCCGCCACGCCCGACACCGCGATGCCGTCGGGCAAGAGCTTCAAGCCGCGCGTGCGGCCGAAGTCTCCCGCCGAGCGGCGCACCTCGGGCAGCACCGAGGCCGGCACGCCGAACATGCGCAGCAGCGACGGTTCCCAGC
>JBEBGT010000039.1:0-14213 GCA_040081365.1 Candidatus Eiseniibacteriota bacterium
TGGTCCAGCCGAGGACGTGCGAATAGAACTCGAACGCGGCATTGTGGTCCGAGGCCATGAGCTCGTACCAGATGAACGGAGTCTTCGTGCGGATGGATGGCATGGGTGGCTCCTGTGATCCGAGCGCACGGCGCCCGGAGGGTGTGAACGCGGGGAAGTCAGGTGCTGCGCTTCGGGGTGACGCGCTTCGCGGCGTGGGGCGCTGGGGAAGGCGACCGGCCGAACAGCAGCTCGAAGTAATGCTTCAGGTGCTCGATGCTCTCGATCGCCACGCGAGAGTCGTTGCGCGCTTTGGCCAAGATAAAAGCGCCCTGGATCACGGCCTGCGTGTGCAGCGCCAGGCTTTCGGGGGACCATGAAGCCCGTGGTGCGTACTTGCGCTTTGCTGCAGCGATATCGGCCACGAGCGTGTCGGCGTGGCCGGTGATGCTGGCCTCGCACGCGTCGCGAATGGCCGGGTTGGAGTGGTAGGCCTCCTGCACCATGGTGCCCACGAGGCACGTGAACTGCGGCACGTCGCCCTGCACGAGAGCCTTGCGGAACTCGATGTAGGCGAGCACGCGGTCGAGCGGATCGCTGGACGCATGGTAAGGGGCCGAGGCGAACATGCCGCCAGTCATTTCTGACCAGTGCCGGGCGGCGGCCACCGCGAGCGCTTCCTTGCTCTCGAAGTGGTGGAAGAAGCTACCCTTGCTCAGGCCGGCGGCTGCACAGATGTCGTCCACACGGGTGGCGGTCAGGCCATTCGTGCGGATGAGCGTGAGTGCGGCACTGAGCAGCCGGGTGCGGGAGTCTTGGGCTGGCTCGGGCATGGCGGGCTTGGACATGTGAGGCGTGCCTCCGTGGCGTGGAGAGGCGACCATACCAACTGGTCGGTACGGAGCGCAAGGGCCTTGATTCCTACGTGCGGCGGGTCCGTTGCGCTGCGCTGGGCCATCGTCCGGATCCAGCGGGCGCGCGCGGGATCCGGGCTCGTCGATGTGTCGGGCCGGTGCTTCGGAGCCGGCGACTTGGCCGGATCGCGTGCGCAGAATTTCCGGCTGACGCGTTCTGACGTCGAGGCTCGATGAACCCGAGGCGCGCATCTGCGTGAGTGGCCGAACGCCTGAGGATCGCGTCGTCGGGGCGAACGCTTCACGAGACTGAAAAGTTCGCATGTCGCGTCGCGTTCTTCGATGCACGCGCATCCTGCGCTCTCGAAAATGCGCGTGCTAGCATCTGCGCACAGCCCCCGGGACCTGCCCCCGTTGCGGAGTCCCGATGTCAGCAGAAGCGATCACTGGTGTTGCTCGCCGCAGCCCGCCCGTGCGCGTGCTGCCCGGATATGATCTGGCGTCGTGCGTCGCGAAGGCCCGCCGTGCGTTGAAGCTGCCCGCGCCGCGGTTGCTGGACGAGTGCTGTGAGGCAGCGGCCCGCGATCGCGCCGGCACCGTGGACCTGTTGGTGCACCTGGGTGCGATCGAAGCGCGCCGGGTGCACCGCAGGCGAGGGTGCGGCTCGTTGTTCGACTATTGCACCCAAGTGCTCGGCATGTGCGAGGCCACGGCATCGCGACGCATCGGTGCGGCGCGCGCGGCGCGGCGGTTCCCGGTGATCCTGCCGATGCTGGCCGATGGCCGGCTGCACCTGACGGCCGTGTCGCTGCTGTCGGAGCACCCGACGCCCGCGAACGTGGCGTCGCTGCTGGCCGAGGCCACGCACCAGAGCAAGGCGCAGGTCGAGCGGTTGGTGGCGCGCCGGTTCCCGAAGCAGGACATCGCCACGGCCGTGCGGCCACTCGCGGCCGCGATGGCGAGTGCGGCGCAGGCCGCGCAGAGCGATTCTGTCCCGGTGCCCGAGGCCGTGCTCACGAACATCGCGAACGCCATGACGCAGACGCTCGTGCGCGCGGCCGACGGCGTGCACGTGGCTGTGGCTGCGGCCGACGCCCGCGTGAGCCCGCGCTCAGAGGGCCGCTTCGCATGGCAGCTCACGGCTGACCAGGACATGCAGAACCTGTTCGAAGAAGCACGCGAGCTGATCGGGTTCAATGGCCCGCGCGAGCTGCCGGACGTGCTGAAGCGCGGGCTACAGCTGCTCGTGCAAGCGCTGCGCAAGGCGCGCTTCGCCGAGACCGAGCGCCCGCGGCGCGCACTGGCCCCGGCGAACGCCCGCCATGTGCCCGCGCACGTGAAGCGCGCGGTGGCCGAACGCGATGGGCACCAGTGCGCGTACGTGAGCGACGATGGCAAGCGCTGCCGCGAGCGCACGGGCTTGCAGTACGACCATGTGACGCCGTTGGCACGCGGCGGGCAGTCGACCGTGGCGAACACGCGATTGCTGTGCGGTCCGCACAATCAGTCGGAGGCCGAACGCTGGTTCGGCGAGGCGCACGTGCGCGAGCAACGTGAAGCCGAGCGAGCGCGGCGCGAACACGCGAGGGCCGGAAGACAAGAAGCGGCGCAGCGGGCGCGTGGGCGTGATGGGGGAGCAGGCTTGGTGCGAGACGCAGAGCCGCGCGCGGTGGGTTATGGCGCGAGACCAGGCCTGCAGGGCGGAGCTGCGGGCTCATATGCGACGCAATGCACGCGGGCGTGCGCAGCGGGGCCTGAGGCCATGCGAGGCGCCGCGGTCTCGACTCCTACCCACGAGTCCGGTGACGGCCGTGAGTCGGGAGGAGGCTGATGAGTGTCCAGTGGTGTCGAGCGCGGCCGGGGTCTGGCTCGATGTTCAGCGCGCGCTGCCGCGAGACGCGTTCTACGCGGCCATGCGCTTGGGCCGGCCTTGCTTCCATGCGTCGCGAACTCAAGTCGCCCGGGCCATTGGCCCGTGGGCTTATCCCCAGGCCTGAAGCTCGATCACGTTGCCTTCGGGGTCGGTGACGTAGACCCACGTGACCTTCGCTCCGGTCGCGGTGGTGAGCGTGACGACTTCACCGACCGGCCGCCCGCCGGCCGCAAGCACGGCTTCGCGCGCCGAAGGCACGTCGTCGACCACGAACGCGATGTGGCCGAAGCCGGGACGATTCACCGATGTGGCAGGCCGCTCGCGCAGCACGTTGTAGTTGAATATCTCGAGCGTCGGACCATCGGGGCCGTGGCCGGGCAGGCGCAGGTGCGCGCCGCGGAGTTCGGCGCCGGGGATCCCGGTACCGCGCTCGAGGTCGTGCCCGCGATAGTTCCGTTCAGGGGGCACGGGTACGCAGCCGAAGTGCTCTTCGTAGAACTGCGCAAGCTTGCGCCAGTCCTCGGCGATCAAGTTCGTGTGTCCATAGCGCGCGCCTGGGATCATGGATGGCCTCCGGTTGTGCGGCATCTCGCAAGCGGCGAGGCTCGCGCCCGGCCCGCGTGTGCCGGGGGCAGCGTAGCGGAGATCGCGCGCGAGTGGGTGGAATGTTGTTTCGCCAGCTGACGGAAGCACGGACCGGGCCTTGGGGCCACTGTGGCCTCGGAGGAGGCGACGGGCAGCGCAGTGACGCGGCGCTCCTGCTCACCGCGCCTTGTGGTGCGGGAAGACAAGAAAACCACGCAGGCATGTGCTCCGCGACGCACGCCCCGCGCACTGGGATCCCGAGTTCGACGCCAGAACAAGCGCCCGGCCGGCACGCAGCCCACCCAAGAGTCTCACGGCGAGACCGCGAGTGCGTTACGTGTCGACCGAGCGCTTTGTGCAGCGAACCCTACTTCGTGTCTTCCCACACCGGCATGCGGCCCGGCGTGTACGGCGCGCCCTTGCGCTCCAGGCGCTCGGCCAGCGCCTGCGTGCGCTCGTGCAGCGTGCGCAGTTCGGCCAGCACGGGGCCGAAGCTGGCCCGCGCTTCTTGGTAGGCCCGCTCGTATGTGCCCGTGGGGCCCGAAGTCGTGTTCCACAGCGACCCGATGATCAGGTCCGTGCGGCCCTTGAGCGACATGCGGGGCTGGCCCTCGTAGCGCGTGAGGATGTTGTCGCCGGTGAGCTTTGTATTCACTTGTTTGAGCGCCTGTCGAATGGCCGCGAGCTCGGCGATGTCTTCCGTGGCCAGTTCGCGCACGCTCATGGCGGCGGCTTCGAGGTAGGGCAGCACACCGGCCAGGCTGCCGCGGTGAGCGTCGGCCGCCGAGATGGCGCGGGCCAGCGCGGCGGTCTTGTGATTGAAGTCCCGCAAAGCCTGCTGGTCGGCGGGCGCGATGCTCGCCAGGTTGAGCGGCTCGCAGTTCACGGACTGGGGCGCGCCCAGCGCTGCGAGCTTGCCGGACTCGTAGCGATAGAGCTGCACTTTGTACGTGCCCGGCGCCAGCATGTAGCCGCGGTCCGGCGAGTCCCACGGCGCGGGGTCCGACGGCGGCTGCAGCGCGATGGGGCCCGTGGGGCTGGTACGCAGATCCCAGGTCGCACGATGAAGACCGGCCTTGATGGGCTTCTTGATCTTGCGAACCAACCGGCCTTCGGCGTCGGAGATCGCAAGCACGAGATAAGGCTCTTCTTCGGTGTCTTCCTGCTTCAGCCGATCGTACGTGGGGTACGCGATGTCTTTTCCGGCTTCCTGCAGCTTCTTCTCAGCCTCGTTGCGTTGCTTCTTGAGTGATTTGAAGTCCTGTGCCACGTAGTACGTGAGCACCGCGCCGATCTCGGGGTTCGGTGCGCTGAAGTAGTTCGCGCCTTGGAACCCGACGCCGGGGAAGCCCAGCGGATCGCCCGGTACGAACATCACCGCGTCCGAGATGGGGAACAGGCTCGCCGGCTCGGCCAGCGCCTTGGGCGTGAGCGCGCGCAGCGGCGTGTAGTCGTCGAGCACGAACACGCCGCGGCCGTACGTGGACACCACTAGATCGTGCGTGCGGCGCTGGATCGTGAGGTCCATGACCTCGGCTGAGGCCGGGATGCCGTTGGTGAGCTTGATCCAGTCTGGCTGGGTCGTGTTCGAAAAATACACGCCGTTCATGGTGCCCACGAACAGAAGATCCGCGTTCACCTCGTCGGCCGCGATGGTCCAGGTCGAGCCGCGCACCGGCAGGTTCGCGTTGATGGACACCCAGTGCGCACCGCCGTCGCTGGTCTTGTAGAGATAAGGCGCGTAGTCGCCCGCGAAGAAGTTGTTGCACGCTGCGTACGCCACGTTGGCGTCCGTCGGTGACGCCGTCACTTGGTGCACGCGCGCGTACGTGGGAAGGCCCGGCAGCGCGGCTTGCTGCCAAGTCGCGCCACCATCGTGCGTGTAGTGCAGCAGCCCGTCGCCGGAACCCGCGTAGAGCCGCTTCTCGTCGACCGGCGACTCGGCCACGCTCGTGAGGTACGAGACATCGGACTTGGTCACCAGTTCGTCGATGCTCCAACTGCGGCCCATCAGGCGATGCAGTTCCTTTGGCACGCCGCGCGAGAGGTCGGGGCTGATCTCGCGCCAGCTCTCGCCGCGGTCGTCGGAGCGCAGCAGCTTGTTGGCGCCCTGGTAGAGCCGCTTGTGGTCGTGGCGCGACACCAGCAGCGGCGTGTCCCAGCCGTAACGGTAAGCCGAGCTGCCCGCCGGCTCGAAGCCCTTGAGCGCCAGGCGCTCGCCCGTCTTCTTGTCGAAGCGCACGATCTCGCCGAACTGAGCCTGCGAGTACACGATGTTGGGATCCGCCCAGTCCACCTGCGACTGGAAGCCGTCACCGCCTTCGGTGAAGCGCCAGTCGGAGTTGTTGATGCCGCTGGAGCTGAGCGTGCGCGACGGGCCGTACAGGCTGTTGTTGTCCTGCGTGCCGATGTAGATGTTGTAGAACGGCTTGGCGTCGTCTGTTGCGATCTTATAGATCTCAGCCAAAGGCAGGTTGGGCTTGAAGCCCCACGTGGCTGCGCCGTCGAACGTCTCGTACAGGCCGCCGTCGGTACCCGAGAGCATGTGGCGCGAGTCCTTGGGATCGATCCACAGCACGTGATTGTCGACGTGCTTCAAGTTCTCGCCCAGCTTGGACCACGTCTTGCCGCCGTCGTTCGAGACCTGGTTGAACATGTCCATGCCGATCACGCGATCGATGTTCTTGGGATCGCAGTAGACCTTCTGACAGTAGTTCGCGTACGTGCTCACGTAGTCGCCCGCGCGGGTCCAGCTGGCGCCGGCGTCGGTGCTGACGTACGTGCCGCGGTCTTTGCGTTCTTTGGCTTCGACGACGGCGTAGACCCGGTTGGGATCGACCGGCGAGATCGCCATGCCGATGCGCCCGACGTTCTTCTGGGGCAGGCCGTTCTTGAGCCTTGTCCAGGTCAGGCCGCCGTCGGTCGTCTTGTAGACCCCGCTTTCATCGCCGCCCATGATGCTGGTGCTGAGGTAGCGCTGGCGCTGGTGGGCCACGGCGTACAGCACGTCGGCGTTGCGCGGGTCCATGTGCAGTTCCCAGCAGCCCGTGTGGTCGCTGGGGTGCAGCACGTTCGTCCACGTCTTGCCGCCGTCGGTGGTCTTGAACACGCCCCGATCGCCGCCGGACGTGCGGTGCGGGCCGTACGCGGCGACCCAGACCGTGTTCGGCTGCTGGGGATGCACGACGACGGCGCCGATCTGTTGGGATTCTTTGAGGCCCATGTTCGTCCAGGACTTTCCGCCGTCTTCGCTCTTGTACACACCGTCGCCGGGCACCACGTACGACTGCGCGTTGTTCTCGCCTGTGCCCACCCACACCACGTTGGGGTCCGACGGATCGAGCGTGACCGCGCCGATCGAGAACGCCGATTCGCCATCGAACACCGGCGCGAACGTGACGCCGCCCGTGGTGGTCTTCCAGAGCGAGCCGTTGCCCGCCGCCACGTAGTACTCGGAGTGGTCGCGCGGGTTGACCGCCAGCCCGATGATGCGCCCGCCCGTGATCGCCGGCCCCAGGCTGCGGAACGACAGCCCGTCGAGCGACAGCTTGGAGAGCGCCGACGCCGGCGGCGTGGCGGCCGCCTTGGCGGCCGGCTTGGCGGCTGGAGCGGCGAACGCGGACGACGAGAACAACAGCGCAGCGAAGATGAGCGCCGCAAGGCAACCTACGCGCGTCGAGGACTTGCGAGCGACAACAACGGCCAAGCGACTCATGAGAAAGCACCTCCGGCGGGACGGCGAACGGGCATCCGTGATTCGGCCGGGGACCGTAGCACGCGGGCGCGCGGAGGGGGCGACAGCGCCACCGGCGCTGCGAACGCCGGGACGAGCGCTTGTAAGGCGGCACTGTTTGCCGGACTGCGCCGACGAGGGCAGACTCGCGCGCGATTGCCTATCACCCCCACGACCCAACCGGAGACACCCATGGCCGACCCGCGTGTTGCCAAGCTCGCCGACGTGCTCGTGAACTACTCCGCCCGCGTGCGCAAGGGCGACCTGGTGAAGATCCAGGGCTCGGCCCTGTGCGAGCCGCTGCTGGCCGAGGTGTACCGCGCCGTGCTGCGCGCCGGTGGCAACCCTTACGTTCATTTGCTGAGTGAGCAGAGCGCCGAGGACCTGCTGCAGTTGGGATCCAACGAGCAGCTGGACTTCGTGAACCCCGTGTCGCAGCACGAGAGCGAAACCATCGACGTGCTGATCTCGACGTGGGGGAGCCTCAACACCAAGTCGCTGTCGAACGCCGACCCGACGAAGCAGGCACGCGCGAGCAAGGCGCGGCGGGCATACGTGGGCACGTTCATGAAGCGCATGGCGATTCCGCGCGGTAGGAAGGGGCACCTGCACTGGATCGGGACCATGTACCCCAACCAGGCCTCGGCGCAGGACGCCGAGATGTCGCTGCGCGAGTACGAGGACTTCGTGTACGGCGCCGGGCTGCTGGATCTCAAGAATCCCGCCGCCGCATGGCAGGCCGTGAGCGCGAAGCAAGAGAAGGTGGTGAAGTACCTGAGCAAAGTGAGCGAAGTGCGGTTCAAGACCCCGCAAGGCACTGATCTGACTGTGGGCGTAAAGAACCGCACGTGGGTGAACTGCGACGGCCGCGTGAACTTCCCCGACGGCGAGGTGTTCACCGGGCCGCTGGAAGACGCCACCGAGGGCGTGGTCTGCTACAGCTTCACGAGCGTGTACATGGGCCGCGAGGTGGAGGGCATCCGCCTGCGCTTCAAGGGCGGCCGCGTGGTGGACGCCTCGGCCACCAAGGGCGAGGACTTCTTGATCAAGATGTTGGACCAGGACAAGGGCGCGCGCGTACTGGGCGAGATCGCCATTGGCACGAACTATCGGATCCAGCGCGGCATCAAAAACACGCTGTTCGACGAGAAGATCGGCGGCACGTTCCACGCCGCCTGCGGCGCCTCGATTCCCGAGAGCGGCGGCAAGAACCTGAGCGCCCTGCACTGGGACATGGTGTGCGACCTGCGCCAGGGCGGCACCATCGAAGCCGACGGCAAGGTGATCAGCCGGAACGGCAAGTTCACGCGGGCCGGGTGGCCGGAGTAACGCTGCGATCGCGCGGGCGCTCGTGCGATTGCGCCGAGCGCGCGGCCTGTTCGTTGTGAGGAGGGAGAGCGCCAATGCCTGCGAAAGCACAGCCCAAGGCGGCGTCTGCCGCAACCGAACTCGCCGCGCTGATCGCCAAGTTCGAGCCGGCGATCCAGAAGAAGTTCAACGCCGTGCGAGCCGCGCTGCGGAAGCGGTTCCCCACCGCGAACGAGCTGGTGTACGAGTACGCCAGCAGCCTGGTGATCAGTTACTCGCCCTCGGAACACGGCATCCAGGGCGTGGTCGGCCTGTCCGCGACGGCCGAGGACGTGCGCCTGTACTTCACTCAAGCCACACGCCTGCCGGATCCCGATGGCATCCTGCAGGGCAGGGGCAGCCAGGCGCGCTACGTGGAGCTCGCGAAGCCGAGCGACCTGAAGCGCCCGGAGATCGAGGCGCTGGTGGCAGCCGCGGTGAAGCTGGCGAAGCCCCCGCTCGGGAAGACCGGCGGCGGCCAGCTGATCATCAAGGCAACGGCGGCGAAGAAGCGGGCGGCTGGTGGGGCGTGAGAGGAGTATCCCTTCGCGACGCGCAAGCACCTAGGTGGCATGCCACGCAACAAGGTTGTGCTCGGGCACTCCAGCGACGCTCCAGCCGGGGTGGGTGACCGTGGCGGTTTAATACGGTAGCCGCGATCTAGCCAAGAAGAGTCGCCATGCGGTGCATACCCCAAAGCAAGATGCTGAATGTCTGAACGATTGGGGGCACTGGGCGGCTTTGGGCTAGACTGTCCATCGGAAACCGCAGGGAGTCGTGTCTCGGAAATGTTGTGCTGCGGCGCGGCGCGGTAGCCTAGGTCAACCGCCCGCGTGAGACCATAAGCAGGAGGGGGATTGACACCACTTCGGTCGTCCCGCGAGTGGGTGGCTCCAGCTCACTCTCGTCAGGCGGTGGATCGCTCGGGAAGAATGCTGCTCGTTGAGTGCGCTGACGATCAGCTCCTCGAGTCCCTGGAAACGGTAAATAACTGGCGGTCAGCGCATGCCTTTCCTCTTAACTCAATGCAAGTGGGCCTTCGCCAGCGCGCCAAGCGCATTCAAGGTGGCGCTTGGACCAGTCAACGACTCAAGCGGCTCCCGGCCATCCTCACCAAGCTCAGGCGCTTTTCAAAGATGAACCTCAGCCAAGTGCAGGATATTGCTGGTTGTCGGGCTGTGCTCGGTACTGTTCCGCGAGTGCGACGATTGGTCGCCGCGTACAAGGAATCTGGGGCTGAGCACGTGCTGCATCATGAGAAGGACTACGTAACAACCCCCCAGGTCTCGGGCTATAGGGGCGTACACCTAATCTATAGGTTCCGGAGCATCCCGCGGGCAGAATTCAATAATCTCTTCGTCGAAGTGCAGATTCGCTCGCTACTGCAGCACGTCTGGGCTACGGCGGTAGAGACTGTGGATTTCTTCCAGCGGCAAACCCTGAAGACGGGAGGTGGGGAGCAATCGTGGCGGCGCTTCTTTGCTCTCGCGAGCGCAGCATTTGCGAGGATTGAGCGCTCTCCTCTTGTTCCTGAGACTCCCGAGCAGAGTTCGGCAGCCTACGCGGAACTGGTTTATCTTGAGGAAGAGCTCGATGTGCTGCGACGACTGGCCTCATATCGGCAGGCATTTGGCGAGATCCTTGCGCCTTCGGCTAGCCGTGCACGCATCTTCCTCCTGCGGATGGTGCCCAGGAGTGGGTCTGACAAGCTGCAGCTTAGAGTCCGGGGGTATCGAGCAGCCGAAGCCGAGCGTGCTGAGGCCGACTACTACCGCTACGAGCAGAGCATTCGGGGGATCCGCGGAGCGGACGTCGTTCTCGTGGAGGTAAGATCTCTTGCCGAGCTTCGGCAGGCCTACCCAAACTACTTCGTCAACACGCAGTTCTTTGAACGGGAACTCCGCAGACTGCTGCGTCCTCGACGCAAGCGCGGCTAGTCGACACTTCCGAGGACGCGTACCTAGCTCGAGCCGGTCACCCGGCTATGCCGAATGCAGTTGGCTCGTGCCATGGCCTGACCATCGTCAGCGAGTAGAACCTTCGGGCTGTTGGAGCAGTTCTAAATCGCCGAACAGATTCTACTGCGGTCGTCATTTGCCGGAGCCGGGGGCGGCCATTCTGCGGGTGGCACGAGCACGCCCACGAACGCGGTATGGACCCAGTATGTCAACTGTGTGTCTGTAGAAGCGCTGGTCATCAATTACGCGTCGCATCAGTAGCTCTGTTGGCCGTCGCATCGCTCTGCCCGCACTCTGCCATCTAGTGGCGAAGGCCCGATTACAAAAGCCTCGAATAAGAAGTGCGTGAATAGCCTGACTGTCAAGGATGCGCTCAGCAGATAGAGATCGTCCGTAGCCGGCCCGATGGACCACGCGATCATCAAAGTAGTCTGCTTCAAAAAGATGAAGGGCGGTAGTATTGTGCGAGGGAATGCTCATCACGATGCTGCCGACGCTCGGGTGGACGAAGCCGGAGATGGATTTGTGCGCTTGGTTCATCCCCTTGACAAGATCATCAAGCGCGCCCCTGAGATTCCCGGGTGAAAAAACGCTCTCGTAGGCCTGCCAATCATCCCGTGCTGATAGCCACTTTCTGGCGGCGCCGGGGTCCTGCCAGCATTTCCACGCACACGCCATCATCTCCATGGCCCGCCGTCTCAGAAGAAGGCTCTCTGGCCAGTGTCGAGAGGCAAGCTCAAGAAACTCCCAGGCGCAGGTGCGCCTTGCAGACCTGATGAAGAGCGAAGCGGCTGCCGCCCTGTCGATGTTGTCCGGTGTTGAAGTTGGAATAGCAGCGGTGATGTGTCCTGCAAGGGCCGTGTGCGTGTCTGCAATGAGCTCAGCCGTGGAGCGAAGGGGGGCGAGTGACCGCAAGGTGCTTGCGACGGTACGGCTGCGACGTAGCAATAGTGTGCGGATGAGAAGTCGGCCCTTGGGCATGGAAGAGATCTCCAGCGGGAGCGACTTGCGAGACCGAGCAAGCATGGTGCCTCGCTTTCAGGATGCCATCTAGAATGCCTCGGCTCCGTCAAAGTGTCACCCACAAAGTGGTGCAGATATTCAGACGTCTACGCTTCGGCGTGGATGCGCTATGGTGAGTGCCGTGCTGTTGGGAATGGTTGAAGCGGAGGCTTGCCGGCAGGATAGCGACGGCACTTAGGGAACACGGCCTAGCGAACTGTAGCCTCTGGCTCGGAGAAGCCAAAATGATGCGGAAGCTGTTGCTGGATGTGCTGTGCGCAGCGCTGCTGCTCGTCCACTCGGCGAACGCCGAGTGGCCTGCCGATCCCCACGTCAACGTCCCCGTGTATGTCGGCGCGAACGCCCGAGAGTGTCGGCCCGTGCCACTGTCCGACGGAACCGGTGGTGCTGTCATAGTTTATCAGGGCGACACGCAAGTGAGCGGTGTCGCTGGCAACATCGTCGCGAAGCGGATCAAGTCTGTGGGCTTGCTCGACACGACTTGGCCGACCCAAGGCTGTGGGCTCTACGCGACCGGGTTCCGCGGCAACTTCTGGACTCTCGAGTGGCCTCCAAGAGTGCCCGTGGCGGAGGACGGGCTGGGCGGCGCTCTCGTTGTCTATCACACGGACGCAGGAACCCGCGTTCAGCACATACGGCGGGATGGCACCCTCGACGCACGATGGCCGCTTGATGGTGTAGACGTCCCCAGCGGAAACGCCTTCGTCGGCGCGTGTGGGGACGGGCTCGGCGGGGTATTTGTGATCTGGTATGGGGAGGACATCACTGCCCAGCATGTGTCAGAAGATGGATCGCTCGCCCTCGGGTGGTCATCGCTTGGCGTTGCGGTCTGCGCACAACCGGGGTCCCAGTATGACGCTCGCGTGGTCTCGGATGCCGGAGGTGGGGCCTACCTGGCGTGGACCGACAGTCGAGGTGGGGAGAACAAGGTCTTCGTTCAACACCTTCTGGGCAATGGGCAGCTAGCTCCCGGGTGGCCGACCGACGGACAGCCTGTCGCTCTTTCGCCTGGTGCCCAGGAGCGCTGCGCTGTGGTTGCAGATGGCGCCGGCGGTGCATACGTGTCATGGGAAGATCGAAGAAGCGGCGACAGCGATCTCTACAGTGCGCACGTCATTGCGGCTGGTCTGGATCTGACCTGGCCCCCCAACGGGGCACCGGTCTGCAGGTCTTCGAATGACCAGAGCTACTTGAGCTCGATCTCCGATGGCTCCGGTGGTGTCATCATGGCCTGGATGGACTACCGAGGAAGCGCCGAGCCCGACATCTATGCGCAACGATTAACCGTTGGGGCCGACGTTGCTCCGGGGTGGCCCACGGACGGCACGGCGCTAACGACCTCATTCGGCTCCCAGGTGTATCCGGCACTCGTCGGAGACGATCAGCACGGTGCCATCGTGATCTGGCAGAGCTACGCAGGCGCTGGTGGGTCAGACGTTGTAGCGCAGCATGTTCGTGGGAGCGGGCAGCTCGATTTCCATTGGCCCGCGAATGGACGCGCTCTGACGACCGACCCGGCCACCCAGTGGGCACCGTCGGTAGCCAGAGACGGGCAAGGTGGCGCGATTGTGGCCTGGCAGGACTCCCGTACGCTTGGGAACATCGGCGTCTATGCCCAGCATGTGGATTCGTCTGGCTATCTAGGACCGGCGGCCGTGGATGTGAGAGAGGGCCGACCTGCCCCGCGAGTGGTGACCCTCGGCGCTCCTAGCCCCACGCCGATGAGGACACAGACCAGCTTCACGGTGGGACTGCCGGCAGCGTCCGAGGTCGGAATCGAGGTGCTCGACGCGCTCGGACGGCGTGTTCGGGCGTTGCACCGGGGCACAATGGCGAGAGGATGGTCGAGGTTCACGTGGGATGGTCGCGGCAACGATGGGCAGGCGGTCGCTGCCGGGCTGTACTTCGTGCATGCGCGAACTTCGACCAGCGAGACTTCGGCACGTGTCGTCGTGCTCTCGGCGGAGTAGCGGGAGGCCTTCGGTGCTGCCAGATACAAGAGTGTGCGCGTACCTCTCCAATGAGGCGGCGATGCGGGTACCAGTTAGGGGCAACGCTCGGAGCGATGGATGGGGATGAGGTCAGGTGCATCGGTGGTCTTGCTCGCTCTTGCGATGGCAGCGGTGCAAGGTTGCCTCTCCCCGAAGGACTGGGGGACAGAGGGCGTGGTCTACGTGACCGTGGTTAATCAGAGTGATCGGGTGCTCCGTGACGGAGTGTTGCGATTCCAGGGATGGCCGACGACGTACGCACTCTTTGATTCGCTGCCCCCAAGGCGCAGGGTCGAGCGGCGATTGGTTCCGCGAATCGTGTTCGACATGTACGTCGACTTCAAGATGAACGGCCGAGAGTGGAGCTCAGGTGGGCTCGGGTATCCCGCGCCATCACCGCTTCGGGCGAAGCTGGTGGTCTACGCCGATTCCGTCGCGGAGAGCTTCAAATGGGAGTGAGGTCGTAGCCACCACCCACGCCTGCGGCTCGCAATGTGCCAGAGGCGATCGGCTTGGGCCGATGTCGGGCACCAAGGCCCAGCCGGTGGCACCGTAGCTGAGACAAAAAGCGCAGCGGCGTCCTACTTCGCCCCCTTGCCCGCCGCCATCCTCCAGATGCGCCCGCCGTGCGTCACCACGTACAGCTCCCGTTCGGCGTCCTCCCCGAACGATGCCACGTTGCCCATCGTGCCCACGTTCCACTCGTAGGCTTCGGTGAGCTTGCCGGCTTCGTGGCGGAACGAGCGCAGCCAGCCGCTGCAAAAGTCCGAGAAGAAGATCGTGCCGGCCAGCGCGGGCATGGCCTTGCCTCGGTAAGCGTAGCCGCCGGTCACCGAGCAGCCTTCGCTGTGGTCGTACTCGACCACGGGC
>JBEBGT010000040.1:0-14160 GCA_040081365.1 Candidatus Eiseniibacteriota bacterium
GAGGCCAACGTGCGCGCGCGCTTCAGCCCGTGGCGCGCGTTCACGGCCGGCTGGACCGCGCGGCTGTCGCGCCTCGGCGACGGCGTCCTCCAGGGCGGCGCCGGTGCGGCGCGCAGCGCCATGTGGGACGTGCGCTGGCGGCCCGTGCGCACGCTCGAGCTCACCGGCACCACCGCCACGGCCATCGCGCGCGGCGGGTCGTACACGAACACGCACACCGCGGGGGCGCGCTGGGCCGCGCACACCCGGCTGCAGCTGTCGGCCGACTGGAGTCGCAGCAACGATGCCCGCAGCACGCCGGGCGTGGCCCTGGTCGGCGGCCGTGAGATCGCGTCGGCGCATGTCCTGGCCATGATCACGCGCAAGCTGCAGCTCGATGCCGCGGCCGGTGTGGCCGACCACGACACCCCGCGTGAGAACCGCCAGGCCACGGTGACCCTGACGTGGGCGTTCGGGAGGTGACGATGACGATGCAGGGGATGACGCGCACGCGCCGCACGCTGGCCGCCGGGGCCGCGGTGATCGCGCTACTGGCCGTGGCCGCGACGGCCGGGGCGGGGCCGCGGATCTTCGTGAACAAGAAGGCCGACCTCGGCTACTACCAGCGCATCGCCATCGTGCCGTTCGCGAACCTCACCAACGAACCCAACGCCGGCGAGCGCGTCACACGCGCGTTCCTCACCGAACTGGTGATCGCCGAACGCTTCCAGATCGTCGAGCCGGGCGAGTTCCACGGCATGCTCGACCGCATCGGCGGGCTGCCCGACAACCAGGGCCACGCCGACCCCAAGAAACTGGCCGAGGCCGCTTCGGCCGCGCAGGCCACGGGCTACATCCGCGGCGCGGTGACCGAGTTCACGATCCAGCGCAACGGCGGCGACGAAGTACCGGTGCTCACGTTCGACGCCGAGATGGTCGACGTGGCCACGGGTGAGACCGTGTGGCGCATCACGCTGAGCCAGCGCGGCCGCGGCCGGCTGCCGCTGATCGGCGGTGCCAGCAAGCGCAGCTTCGGCATGGTCACGCAGGACGCCTGCCGGAAGGCCGTGGCCGCACTCAAGAAAGAGGCGTTCTGATGCGCGCGCGTGTGAGTTGCTCCCCGTCCGTGCTCGGGTTGGTACTCGGCGGCGCGCTCCTGCTGCAGGGTTGCGCGGGCAGCCTGCCCCCACCGCCCGCCGTGGGCGTGTCGAGCACACTGCCGCGCGTCGCACTGCTGCCGCTGGAGAACCTCACGGCGCGCAGCGACGCCAGCGACCGGCTGTCGCGGGTGCTGACCGGTGTGCTGGGCGAGACGGGCACATGCCAAGCGGTGCCGCCCGGCGACATCGAGCAGGTATTCACCGTGCTGCGCATCCGCGATGCCAACGGCGTGACGCGCGACCGCGTGCGCGAGGTGGCCAGCCAGCTCGATGCGGACTGGCTCATGGCCGGCAGCATCCTCGAGTACGGCTCCATCCGCACGCCCGAGGGCGATGTTCCCAGCGTCGGGCTGACGCTGCGCTTGATCGACGGTCGCAACGGCCGCACCGCGTGGTCGGCGATGCGCGTGCGCACCGGCGAGGACCACGAGAAGATCTTCGGCTTCGGCCGTGTGCGAAGCCTCGACCAACTCACTGAACGCCTCGCGCGCGAGATCCTGGCGGGCTTCCGCCTGCCTGCGCCGGGCGACACGCTACCGAACCCCGGAGGCAAGCGATGACCGCGCGCCACAACACCCTGCGCCCCGTTGTACTCACCCTCGGGCTGGCGGCCCTGACGTTGGCCGCCGTGGCGTTCGCGGCTCCGGCCGCGGCCCCGGCCGCCAAGGCCGCCCCGGGCGCGAAGCTCAAGGTGACGAACATGACCATGGTCGTCGGCCATCGCGCGTTCACGGACTTCCGCGATCGCGTCACCGTGAAGCTGGGCGAGACGTTCCGCGTGGGCGACTCGGAGTACTCGGCCAAGGTCGTCGAGTTCCAGCCCGACTTCACCATGGACCTGAAGACCCGCAAGGTGACCTCGCGCAGCCAGGAGCCCAAGAACCCGGCCGCCAAGGTGTACGTGTGGAAGAACGGCGCACCGGACGACACGTCGTGGGCGTTCCTCAACATGCCGCCGCACTTCGGGCGCAACTCGATGCTCGCGTTCGAGCTCACGCATGTCGAGTTCGAGAACCACGCCGCCGTCGACGCCCCGCGTGACACGGGCAAGGTCACGGTGAAGGCCGGAGGGCACAAGCCGTGACCACCCCCGTCCGCTTCGCGCGCCGCCTCACGCTGTGGTCGCTTGCGACCGCAGTGGTGCTGGCCATTGCCACGGGCGTGCACCCGACGGTGGCCGCGAAGCCGGGCGCGCCCGCGCGCAGTTGCTATGACTGCCACAGCGAGTCCAAGAAGGAGTTCGCCAAGAAGAACGTGCACGACCCGGTGGCCAAGGGCGACTGCGCCGCCTGCCACCTGAGCCACGGCTTCTCGCAGAAGCTGGTCTTGAAGAAGCCGGCCGAGGAACTGTGCTTCGACTGCCACGGCGACCTGAAGAAGGCCCCGGCCCCGGCGCACGAACACGCCGCGTTCAAGCGCGGCGAATGCTACGGCTGCCACGACGCGCACGCCAGCGACCTGCCCCACCTGTTGCGCGAGGGCGGCCCGCAAGCGTCATGCTTCAAGTGCCACGAGAACACCGCCAAGGAAGCCACGCTCGCGGTGCAGCACGCCCCGTTCAAGGCCGGCGACTGCGCGAGCTGCCACGCCTCCCACGGTGGAGCCAACGACCACCTGCTGGTGGCCAAGGGCGAGGAGTTGTGCGCCAAGTGCCACACCCCCGCCACGATCACGGCCAAGCACGCCAGCGTCTCACGCGGCGGGCTCGGCTGCGTGGACTGCCACACGCCGCACGCCTCGGCCGCGCCCAAGTTGTCGCGCGGCGGCACGCATGCCCCGGTCGCCGAAGGCCAATGCGACGCCTGTCACGTGATGGAGGGCGGCAAGGCCGGCAAGAAGCTGGTGGCGAGCGTGCCCGCGCTGTGCGTGACCTGCCACGACAACATGGCCAACCTGGCCGCGCGCAAGTCCCCGCACGCGCCGGCGGCCGACGGTGACTGCCTCACGTGCCATGACCCGCATCGCGACAGCGGCTCGGGCCATCTGCTGAAGGCCTCACAGCCCAAGCTGTGCGGCGAGTGCCACGAAGACACCATGGCACCCAGCAAGGACCCGGTCACGCACAAGGCGTTCGCGAACGGCGACTGCGCGTCGTGCCACGACGTGCACGGCTCGGCGAACCCCAACCTCGCGAAGACCGCCGACGGCGCCATGTGCCTGACCTGCCACGCCAAGGTGGCCGAGCGCATCGGCAAGCCCACGGGCGGACATCCGCCCGCGACCAAGAAGGACTGCTTGAAGTGCCACGCGCCGCATCATTCGGCGCAGGCGGCACTACTGGTGAAGGACGAGCGCACGCTGTGCATCACGTGCCACACCGACGCGCAGAAGAAGGCGGCCGGCAAGGAACCGCATCCGCCGTTCGCGGGTGGCAATTGCAGCACGTGCCATGACCCGCACCAGTCCGACCACGCCCAGATGCTGCGCGTGCCCGCCACCGAACTGTGCGGCAAGTGCCACGGCCAGATCGGGCGCGAACTCAAGGCCCCGCACGTGCACGCCCCGGCCGCCAAGGGCGACTGCCTGCGCTGCCACGGCGCGCACGCCGGCGAGGGCAAGGCGTTGCTGGCCGACAAGCCGCTGGCGCTGTGCGGCACCTGCCACGCCGACATCCTGAAGAAGGCCACGGGCCCCGGCGCGCACACCGCCACCGCCAAGGGCCAGTGCATGGCCTGCCACGAGCCACACGGCTCGGCCAAGACGAAGCTGTTGAAGGCCGAGGGCGGCAAGCTGTGCATCAGCTGTCACCCGGCCGTGGGCCAGGACGCCGCGCACAAGCACGCCCCGGTGGAGAGTGGCGACTGCCTCACGTGCCACGATCCGCACGGTGGAGTCGCGGCCCCCGCCCTCACGAAGCTGCCCGAGCAGCTGTGCCTCGACTGCCACGATCCGGCCGACAGTGACTTGAAGTCCAAGCACGCCAGCGCCGACCTGAGCGGCGGGCGCTGCTTGTCATGCCATGCCCCGCACGGCTCGGGCAACGCCGGACTCGTGTCCACGCACGCGCACCCCGGCTTCACCGAGAAGGACTGCAAGAAGTGCCACGGTGCGGCCGCGCCACCCAGCGCGACCAACCTGATCGCGCCCGCGAACCTGCTGTGTGCCAAGTGCCATGCCCAGGGCAAGCCGAAGTCGGCCGAGGCCCATGTGCATGCGCCGGCTGCCGCCGGCCAGTGCAGCAAGTGCCACACCCCGCATGCGTCGCCGCGCGAGGCCCTGCTCGCCGCACCGCCCGAACGGTTGTGCGTGAGCTGCCATCCGGCCGTCACGGCGCAGGCCAAGCTGGCGCACGGCCACGCACCGGTGGCGAGCGGCGACTGCAAGGCGTGCCACGAGCCGCACCAGTCGGTGAACCGCGGCCTGCTGAAGCAGAAGACCGGCGACCTGTGCCTGTCGTGCCACAAGGACCTCGCCAAGCGGCTGGCCGAAGGCACGCCGCACGCGCCCGTGGGGCGCGGCATGTGCCTCACGTGCCACGCGCCGCACGGCAACGCCAACCCCGGCATGCTGAAGCGCGAGGGTGGCGCGATGTGCGCCGTGTGCCACGACTACAAGAAGCCCGAACTCACCGCCAAGCACCCGGGCATGGCCATGGCCACCACGAACTGCGTGACCTGCCACGACCCGCACGTCATGGGCAAGAACCGCGAGCACCTGATCAAGCCGTTCCCGCACCTGCCGTTCGCACGCGGCGAGTGCGTGAGCTGCCATACCAGCAAGGGGGCGAAGACGCTGATCGCCACCGGCAGCGACCTGTGCTTGAAGTGCCATGAGAAGGTGGCGGACTTCGCGAAGAAGCCGTCGCAGCATGCGCCCATGCACAGCGGGCAGAAGTGCCTGTCGTGCCATGAGCCGCATGCCGGTGCTGCCGCCAACGTGCTCAAGAAGCCCGGTGACCAACTGTGCTTCTCGTGCCACGACCACGCCATGGTCGAGGGCAAGGTCAAGCACGCCGCCCTGGACCAGGGCTGCACTGTGTGCCACGCCCCGCACGGCGGCGACGGGCCCAAGCTGATCACAGCGAAGGACGAAGCCGAACTGTGCCGCAGTTGTCATACCGATCTCGCCAAGCACTACCACCCCACGCAGAGCACCCGGCCTGACCCCCGAACGGGCCAACCCATGCGCTGCACGAGCTGTCACAAACCGCACTCCGCCGAGCTCGATGGCCTGCTCACGCACGACCCCAAGCGCGACCTGTGCGTGCAGTGCCACGATCCATCCATGGCCCCGCCGCCGCGCAAGCAGCCGTAGGGACCCATCCGGGAGGCCGCCATGCTGAACGCTGTGCACTACATCCCGCTCGTCACCACGGTTCTGTCGGCTTGGTTCGGCACGCACCTGTTCATCCGCTGGCGCGAGCGGCCCGAACGCGCGCATCACGGCTGGTGGGCGTTCGGCGTGTGGATCTACGGGCTCGGCACGCTGGCCGAGAGCATCACCACGCTGTACGGCTGGAGTCCAGGCGTGTCCCGGCTGTGGTACGTGACCGGCGCGCTGCTGGGCGGCGCACCGCTCGCACAGGGCTCGGTGTACTTCCACTTCAAACGCAGCACGGCGCACGCCATGAGCGCTGTGCTCGTGCCCTACCTGTTAGTGGCCACCGCGCTCGTCGTGGTGTCCCCCATCGACCTGTCGCTGGTCACGCCGCACGGACTGTCGGGCAAGGTGCTGGCGTGGAAGTGGGTTCGCATGCTGTCGCCGGTCGTGAACCTGTACGCGGTCATCTTCCTGATCGGCGGCGCGGTGCGTTCGGCGATCCAGCACTGGAACCGCCCCGCCACGCGCACGATCGCGCACGGCAACGCCATGATCGCGCTGGGTGCGATCCTGCCCGGCATCGGCGGGTCGTTCTCGCGCGCCGGGCACACCGAGGTGCTGTACGTGCTCGAGTGCATCGGCCTGCTGTGCATCTGGAACGGGTTCCACCGCTGCACGGCCATGGAACGTGCGCGCGTCGTGATCGAGGTGCCCGCGCAACACGCGGCCGCTTAGCGCCTGCGGGCCACAAGTGCGAACCGCCGCGAGCCGCTGGGGCTCGCGGCGGTTCGTCTTCCCTGGCGACCCGGCTAGTCGCTGCGCCGCGCGCGCTCCAACCTCCGCCGGGCCTCGTGCTGCACCACCTCGAGCATGCCGAGCAGCCCCTGGCCCTTGCCCATCGACAGGTCGCGGCCGAAGATCTTGAACACCACGTCGTGCGGGACGCGGGCCACCTGCTCGAGCGGCTGGCCCGACAACGTCTCGTCGAGCAGCACCGCCCACGCCTTGGCCGACAGACCCTGCGGGTTCTCGACCGCGAACCACAACTTCAGGCGGCCGTCCGGCTGGTCGGTGGCGAACACGTAGGCGTCGGACTCACAGCGCGGAGCGCGTGCCGACTCCGGCCAGGGGCGCGTGGCCACATCCGCCGGCACCTCCTGGAACTGATCGGCGTACTCGATCAGCATCTCGGCGCGCAGGCCGCGATCCACCGACTCGAACTCCCCCACGACGCTCGCGAGCGCCGCCGGCAGGGCTTCGACGCCTTCGCTCACGGCCGCTCGATCGGCATGCCCACGGCGTTGCCCCACTCGGTCCAGCTGCCGTCGTAGTTGCGCACGTTGCGATAGCCCAACAGGTAGGTGAGCACGAACCAGGTGTGGCTGCTGCGCTCGCCGATGCGGCAGTAGGCGATGATGTCGTCACCCGGCGCCAGGCCGACCTCGCCTTCGTAGATCCCGCGCAGGGCGGCGGCATCCTTGAACGTGCCGTCGTCCGGGTTGGCCGCCCGCGCCCACGGCACGTTCCTGGCCCCCGGGATGTGCCCCCCGCGCAGCACGCCTTCCTGCGGGTACTCGGGCATGTGCGTGCGCTCGCCCGTGAACTCCTGCGGGCTGCGCACGTCCACCAACTTCTTGTGGGCGCGGATGTGCGACAGCACTTCGTCGCGGAACGCGCGGATCCTGGCGTCGTCGCGCTCGGCCGCGCCGTACGAGGTGATCGCGTGCTTGGGCATCTCGCGCGTGAGCGAGCGCTTCTCCTTCTCCCACTTCAACCGGCCGCCGTCCATGACCTTGGCGTGCGTATGGCCGAACAACTGGAACACCCAGAACGCGTAGCACGCCCACCAGTTGCTCTTGTCGCCGTAGAACACCACCGTGGTGTCACGCGTCACGCCGATGCGCGCCATGAGCTGCTCGAACGCCGCACGGTCCAGGTAGTCGCGACGGATGGGGTCGTTCAGGTCGAGCGCCCAATCCACCTGCACCGCGCCCGGGATGTGGCCCGACGGATAGAGCAGCGAGTCCTCGTTGGACTCCACGATGCGCACGTTCGGGTTCGTGAGGTTCTGGGCGACCCACTCGGTGGAGACGAGAACTTCCGGCTGCGCGTAACCGCGCGCCGCGATGTCGGCGAACTGGACGGTATCGGACATGGTGACCTCTGGAGTTGGAGAGCCGGCAGGGTTCGGCCGGATTGTAGCCTAACGTTCCTCGCCCCACTGTGCCGGGGCGATCGCCGGGCCGCGCTCGCGGCGGGCCAACAGCACGCGTGGGCGCCCGGCCAGGTCGTCCCGCAACTCCACTCCTGCCCAGTCGTGCGCGCCCTCGAGCCAGCCCGACACGGTCGTGGCGCGCGTCTCGGACAGCTCGAGTGCCAGGAGCCCGCCGGTCAGCAAGTGGCGTGGGGCTTCGTCGAGGATGTCGCGCACGTCGGCGAGGCCGTCGTCGGCGGCGAACAGGGCCGAGTGCGGCTCCCAGTCGCGCACGTCGGCCGGCAGCTCGGCGGCTTCGGACGGTGCGATGTAGGGCGGGTTCGAGACGATCACGTCGTAGCGCTCGTCGGGATCGACCGCGTGGAACCATGCGCCGTGCGCGAACGTGACGCGCGCGTCGAGCCCGAGTGCGGCGGCGTTGGCGCGCGCCAGGGCCAGCGCGCCCACGCTCGCATCGGTGGCGGTGACGCGTGCCCGCGGCTGCTCGTGCGCGATGCTGAGCGCGATGCAGCCCGAGCCCGTGCCCAGGTCCAGCACGCGCGGCTCGCGCTTGGTCCAGTCCTGCGTCGCCAGGTGCTCGAGCACGGCCTCGACCAGCAGCTCGGTCTCGGGACGCGGGATCAGCACCCGCGTATCCACCGCCAGGTCGAGCTCGCGGAATGCCGCGCGACCGGTGATGTACTGCACCGGCTCGCCGCGCTCGCGGCGCGCGAGCCAGGCCTCGAACGCCGCCACTTGCGGCATCGGGAACGGCTGCGGGCCGCGCGTGCGCAGCTCACCGCGCCCGGTGCCGAGGAGCCGGCTCAGCAGCTCCTCGGCATCGCTCGCCGCGTGCCCCGCCGCGACCAGGCGTTGCGTCGCCGCGCGCAGTGCCTCTCCCATCGTGTTCGCCATGCGGGCGAACATAGCGGTCGGGCGCGAAGCGGTCGAACCCGGTACCCCGACGACGTGAAGGTACTAGTGCAGCATGACGACCCGCGCCAGCCGCACCTGCCCACCCTGCCGGAGGCGCAACCAGTAAAGCCCAGGCGCGACAGTGTGCGGGGGCACGAGCCGGACCTGATGAGACCCTGCCCCCCCCGCGCCGACGTCGCTTCCCAGGATCCGGCGTCCCGTCACATCGAGCAGTTCGAGCGTCGCAGCGTCCGCGGAGGGCAGACTGAAGCGGACATCGAGCGGACCTCGCGTCGGGTTCGAAAGCGGGCGCTCCAGCGTGAGTTCCACGGGGTGTGCGGTGTCCACGGCGAGCAACCGAGCGAGGGTCACTGCGTCGGGGCTGGGAGGCGGCAGCTCGGCGTTGCCGCCGAGGTCGCGTGCGACACTATAGAAGGCATACTGATGCTCGGGCTGACAGCGGAACCGTGCCGCGGTGGCGGTCGTGTTCTGGCGCCACGGCTGATACGGCCCGCCGTTGTCCGACACGTAGACCGAGAAATCCCGCAGGTCCGGCGGTGAGCCGTTGGCCTCCCAGCGCACCGTGAACTCGACCGAGTCCTGTGCCGCTGCGAGCGGCAGGACCTGACTCGCCGGAGCGCCCCGATCGAGCGTGTTGAGCCAGACCGCCGTGAGCAGCGTGTCGTTGAGGTCGAACTTGAGTGCGGCCCGATTCGCGAGCAGTGCACCCGACAAGAGGTCCGTCCGCGGACGCAGCTTGAACTGCACGCTCCCCTCGCCACTCCCATTCAGGTTCGGCGGCAGGAACCCGGTGAGCGTGTTCCGTGGAATCGGCTGGAGCAGCTCCGGGTCCAGTGAAGTCAGTGTGACCACCAACAGGCCCGAGAAGGTGTCCAGACTGTGGCTGACCCGAACGATCAGGTTCGTTTCCGGCCGCAGGTCGACATCGGTCTCGGAGCGAGTCAGGTAAGCGGTCGGGAACACCGCCCGGTCGCCGAAACGAATCGAGTGGATGGTGAAGCTCCGGAGATCGAACGCCTCAGGATCCAAGCGGTCCACGACCGAGACCTGCTGAGCGTTGGCCGTGGATGCGGGCAGGTTCTCGAATCGCACCGTGTACGGCAGCACCTGGTCCTCGAACACCGTGCCCGCAGCGCCGAACTTCTCGTTGGGATCGACGGCACCCACCACCGTCACCGCATGCGTCTGCCGCCAGCGCGCACCACTCACGTCGTCGCAACTCGCGGGCGACGTCCCGGGCTGGTCCATGGCTTGGACGAGCGCGCCCAGCACGGCGGTGGCCTTGCCCACGGCCGCCGGCAACGTGGTCTGCTGCTCGCACTGCCACGCCTCCTTCGCCCAGACCGCCGCGCCATTCACCGCCGCGAACTCCGGATGCGCCGCGATGTAGACGAAGCTCGAGTTGAGCTGCGTGGTCATGCACGACAGCGCGAGCGGAACGCCGCCATCGGCCAGACAGGCCCGCAACGCGGCATGGTCCTCGTTCCAGCCCGGGGTCACACCGGCGCGCAGTTCCATGGTCGACACGCTGAAGGGCGCCGTGAGATAGAAGCGCCGCAACGTGAGCCCGGGCGGCACGCGCGGCAGGATGAACGAGACGTATTGCCCCCCCACGGCCGTGAGGTGGCCCGGGACCAGATTCCAGTCCGGTTCCCCAGACGACTGCGCCGGCGGGGACAGCACGAACTCGGGCTCGATCGTGACCCCCGCGGGGATCCCCGAGAGCCAGCACACCGTCGCGACCGCGTCGGTGTTGCCGGCGTTCTCGATGGCGATGTCGAAGCCGACCCGGTAATTCGCGCGGATCAGCGACGGGCCGACGATGTCCACGCGCAGCTGGGCCGGCTTTCCACTTGCCACCAGATAGCCATTCGGCAGCGTGGCCGATTGACCATCGGTGTTGGTGACCACGACGTCGCGCAGACCGAGTGCGGCGCCTCGCAGGTCGAACGTCGAGGTGAGCGAACGCCCCCCGGGCTGCACGACCACCACGCTCCCCAACAACGAAGACTGTCCACTGTGCTCGAGGTGCACGCTCACGCCCGGCAGGAACCCGGCACCCACGACCGTGACGTGGGCGAAGTCGGTATCACCACCCTGAGGTGGATCGATGGCCACGATCTCGGGCGAGTTCACGATGCTCGCGAAGTTCTGCTGGGGAAGTCCGTGCACACCGTTGAACGCCCCCCCGGCGTACACACGCCCGTCTGCGACCGAGAGCGCGAACACCCCCCCGGGCTCCAGCCCGAGCACATCCACATCGGGGTCCCATGCCGAGAGCACGCCCGATACCACGTCGACGGCTGCGAGATGAGCGCGGGGCTGGCCGGCGAACGTGGTGAACCCGCCACCCACGTAGAGCAGATCGTGACCCAGGGCGAGCACATCGACGACGCCATCCGAGCCGGGATTCCACGCCCGCGCCGCACCGGTGACCGTGTCGACAGCCGCGATCGAGGACCGCGGCTGTCCGCCCATGATCGGGAAGTTTCCACCGATGTACACCGTGCCATTGAGAGCGGCGAGCGCGTTCACGACGCCGAACGAACCCAGGCCTGGATTCCATGCCGTGACCGCCCCGGAGATCAGGTTCACCGCGGCCACATTGGGCCTTGGCTGGCCGCCGAACGTCGAGAAACTGCCACCAGCGAAGAGTGTGGAGTCCGACACGAACAGGGCACGCACCGTGCCATCTGCCCCCGGATTCCATGCGGTGATGGTTTGGCTCTGCAGATCGATGGCGGCGATCCGCTCGCGAAGCTGGCCACCGATGGACGTGAACTCGCCTCCGACGAAGAGACGATTGCCGTCGATGGTGAGAGAGTGCACCGGCCCGTCTGGGTCTGGGCCGAAGGAGGCCGAAATACTACCCGATGTGCCGTTCACCTCGATCAGGTTGATCAACGTCTCGCCACCATCAAAAAAGTCGCCGCCCGCGTAGACTTGGTTTCCGAGCACGGCTAGCGCATTCACCACGCCAAATGCGACCGGACTCCAACTGGTTGCGATACCGGTGGTGGAATCAATAGCGGCCAGACTTGCGCGAGTCACACCCGCACCACTGGTGAAGGCCCCACCCGCGATGGTCAGAGTTGCGGTGGAGGTTATGGCGAAGACAGGTCCGTTAGCAGTATGGGTCCATAGCGTCGTCGGAAGTACGCCCGCATCGATCGCCTTGATCTCCTCGTTTCCGAAGCTGCTCGCCCCAACCAGGACAGCACTCCCGGTGTAGTGGACCGCGCGCGTGAACCCGAGGGAAAGATTGGGGTTCCAAATGTTCAGCGCGCCGTTCGTGGCATCAACCGCGGCAAGCCCAAGTCGTTGCTGGCCGCTCATGGTCGTGAAAGTGCCGCCGATGAAGATCCGGCTTCCGCCCCCCGAAAGTGAATCGCCGTGAATCGCGAGCACCGGTCCGTCGCTGTTCGGATTGAATGTCGATGCACTTCCACTGCCAGCGGTTTGGAGCGCGGCGATCCGATTGCGGGCGGCGCCACCTACATTGAGGAACTCGCCGCCGACGTACACGCGATTGCCGACGACGAACATGGCGTGAACCGCGCCATCCGGGCCCGGGTTCCAGCCGTTGGGAGAGCTGGCCAGGTTCGGTGCAGTGTTGAACGCAGCGAGACGGGTTCGCGGTGTTCCGCCGATCGTGGAGAAGTCCCCGGCAACGAACAATCGGCTACCGTCCGTAGCGAGACCACTGACCAGTGCCGACGCTCCCGGATCCCAAGAGGCCGCCAGCCCTGTCGTCGCATCGACGGCAGCGATGTTCGCCCGAGCCGCACCACCGATCGAACTGAACTGCCCTCCGACGAAGAGCTGCGTCCCGCTCTGCAGGAGAGCGAACACGCCTCCGTTCGGACTCGGGTTCCAGTTAGTGACGCTGAAGTCGGCCGCGAGTCGAGCCAGGTTCGAACGTGGCACGCCCCCGATATTCGTGAACACCCCGCCGACATACCACCCACCGCTACCATCCGGCACGAGGGCTCGTACGGTGCCATTCACGTGCGGGAACGTAGGCAAGACAGCGCCCGTGCTGGTATTGCACGCCACCGCGCTCCCGGTGACGGGCCCGACAAGGGTGAAGTCGCCGCCGATGTAGATCGTGCCGTTGCTGCGGCAGATCGCGTTCACCTGACCGTTCGTGGTCCACATGTTGGCATCGACGGCTTGTGCTGACGCTGGCACCCCGCGGAGCAAGAGGCCGAGGAATGCCAGAGAAGTGGCGAACCGCGCCCACGACCCGGGGAAAGCGACCGCTCGCGACGAGCGTCCAAGTCCACGTCTGTCGCTCATCTGAGAACCCCCTGCAGAGCGCCGCTGGTTCGTCCGGATGACGGCGCAGGCACCCATCCCCTCAACCCTGTTCCGGGGCGGTCCGGTGCCTGGCGGACGTTGATCGTGTGGCCACTGGGCCGGGGGAACCCGTCACTACTATCGTCTGCGCGCCTCGGGGGGTGTGACAAGAGGAAGTTTCCCTCTGCTGCCCGCCTTGTGGGGGTCACGGTCGGTCGAGCACCACCATGCGACGGGTGATGGCACCGTCGGGCGTCGCGAGGCGGATCAGGTAGAGCCCGGGCGCCACCCGCCGGCCGCGCTCATCCCGGCAGTCCCAGACCACGCTGTGGTAGCCAGCCGGGAGTCCCGAAAGTGCCCGAGGCGCTGACCAGACCCGGCGGCCACTGGCATCGAAGGCATCCAGGCGGACCGGGCCGGGCCGGGCGAGCCCGAACCGGAACCGGGCGGCGTACCGGACAGGATTCGGGGCGACCGGATCGAGCGCCAACTCACGAGGCACGGTGGCAGCGACCGGCTCGAAAGCCTCGAGATAACTGCGCGAACCCGTGAGCACGGTGAGGCGGTAGGGAGCCGGGCCGTATGAGACACACCGGAACCGCAGCGCGCGCGGCTCCTGCGCACTCCCCTCGGGCAGCACCCGAGGGGGCAGCTCGGCCACGACCACACCCTGCTCACGGTCGAAGACGCGGACCCCGTCCGAGCCGGGCTGTGTGCCGAGCTCGTGGAGCTCTACATCGATCACGCCTCCTGCCCGCGACGCGCGCAATTCCACGTCCCAGCGCTCGCCCTCCCCCGCTCGCGGCCGCAGGTCGTGGGCGAATCCCGCGGACTGGCCGGGAGGCACGATCGCGCCCGCCACCCATTCCCCCGGGGGAGCCGGCGGGGCATGCCGGTCGAGCTCGTCACCGCCGGCGAGCGCCCGGCCGTCGAATCCGAACAGCACCTCTGCCACCTGCGGGTCCCCCTCGGGATCGTGAAGGCGCAGGGACCATGCCGCCGACCGTTGTGCCGGCGTGCCGCTGAGCTCCTCACCGCGCTCCGGACCGGAGAGCGGAGCACCCCGAGGCATCACCTGGATCGTGGTGGCTCGAGAGGCGTGCAGGAAGTAACCCCGGAACGGCTCGAGTGTCGCGCCAGGCGCGGCCACATAACTCACAGTCACCGGATCGAACGCGAGCAGGTCGTTGCCGCTCACCGCGTCATCGTGGATCACGTCGGCCCAGGCCACCGTGAAGGCGAAGGGGTTACCAAACAGATTCCAGCCCTCCTGCAATGTGATGGCGAACGGCTGGCTTGCATCGGTCGACAACCCGGGCACCGGCTCCGTGT